>JANMKO010000148.1:0-10879 GCA_031372085.1 Betaproteobacteria bacterium | reverse complement strand
GCGTCCAGCACGATGGTGTCGGGCGTCCAGTCATCGAGCAAAGCCAGCGCCTGCTCACCACTGCTGGCCTCGCTGATCTCGAAGCCGCGCTCACGCAGGGCCACGGCGGTCAGCATCAGCGTCACCTCGTCGTCATCGACCAGCAAGACCTTGGGCCGCTCGGGAGAGTCGTCGGCGTCAAAGTCGTGGGGCAGCGGCATCGCGGAACAGTATCAGGTTGAAAACAGCAGTTGGCGCACGGCGGCATCGGCGCGCTCGGCCTGGGCCTGCAAATCGTCCAGGATGAGCGGCAGATCGTCCAGCCGCCCGTCGCGCAAGGCCAGCTCGGCGGCGCCGCACAGCGCCGACAGGCCCAGCGCACCCACACTGGCGGACGATGATTTTAAAGTGTGGGTCACCAAGCGCAGCGTTGCAGCGTCAAACGGCCGCCGCGCCGCCACCAGTTGCACCATCAAGCGCGCCAGCGAGCTGCGGTAGGTGGTCAAGACCCGGGCCAGCAACCGGTGGGCGCCGGTGGGGTCAAGCTGCACCAGCGCGGCCAGGGCCTCGGCGTCCAGCACCAGCGGGGACGCGGTGGGTGCGGCGGTGGGTGCGGCGGTGGGTGCGGCGGTGGGTGCGGCGGTGAGCGCGGCGGTGGGGGCGGCGGTATCGATGGCGGGCAGTGGCTGGCAGTCGGTCATGGCGTGTCCCCATCGGGTATTTTTGGTTGCAAGCCTACAGGATGCCCAAACACCGGCAGCGCCCGGCAAAGCGCAGCATTGTCCGGCGCCAGCCTGCTGTCTATCAAGCAGGCGTCACGGCAGCGCGAAAGTGGGCCAGACCGCCAATTGCTGCGCAGGCCGGGCGGTTTTGTCGCGGCTTTGTGGCGATTGGCGGCGCGGGCCGGCCGGCTTGCGGTGTGAAGCATGCGCGACCGGGTCATGCAAGGGGGTTTCGGTCATTGGCGGGACAACTTGAGCCGACGTCGGCTTTGATCGGCCGGACGGCGGCCGCAGATCATCGGTGACAATCGTTGCCATGTCGCGCGACCGCGAAACCAGCGCTGCCGCAGCCGGCGTCCCGTCTGCCCCCGGCGGGCCCGGACGGGCCGCACGCCCCGCTTGGCTCACGCTGCCGGTGCTGCCGCTGGCGCTGCTGGCCACCGCCGTGGTGGCGGCCCTGCTGGCCGGCCAATCGCCCGCAATGCCGTGGCTGGCCGCGCTGGCCTTGCTGCTCACTGCCGCAGGCGCCCTGCTCAGTGGCGCGCTGTGGGGCCGGCAACGCCAGCTCGAGCGCCTGCGCGAAGCCCGCATGCACGCCCATTTGCTGGGCCAGCTGGTGGACGTGTGGTGCTGGCAGACCGATGACGAGCACCGCCTGATCAGGCTGACACCGCCGCAGGGCGCGCCAGCGTCGGCCTGGGTGGCGGGGGCTTTCAGCGGTGGGCCGTTGTGGCAGCGCTTTGACGACGCGGCGCAGACCCTGCAGGCGCGCTTGATGGCCCAGGCCCCGCTGGCCGAGTTGCCGGTGTGGCAGCAGCCGGCCGACGGCGCCGGGCCCGCCCGCCCCTGGGCGCTGCGCGGCCTGCCGCGGTTTGACGGCCGGGGCCGGTTTTGCGGCTACCTGGGCGTGGCCTGGCCCACTGCGCAAGACGCCGCGCAGCGCATGGCCCAGCTCGGCTTCGAGGCGCTGCTGCAACAAGGCCCGACCGCGCTGTGCGTGGCGGCACCGGCTGCGCCGGCCGGCAACGGCGGCGGCTGGGTGCTGCAACGCGCCAACCCGGCGGCCTGCGCGCTGCTGGGGCTGGCCGCGCCGCCCGATGGCCGCCAGCCCTGGGCCGACGCGCTGGCCGCCCTGCCCGACGGGCTGCGCCAGCGGGTACAAGGCCTGGCGGCGGGCCAGGCCAGTGACGCCGACGGCTGGCACCTGCGGCTCGATGCGCTGGACAGCGGGGGCGGCTGCGGCGCGTTGCTGCTGTCACTGGCGCCGTTCGAGACCACCACCAGCCCGGCCAATGCCGCGCTGCTGGCCGAGCATGCCGCCTTCAGCTACACCATCTCGCACGACCTGCGGGCGCCGATCCGGGTGGTGGAGGGCTTTGGCCGCATCCTGAAAGAGGACTACGGCAGTGCGCTGGACCGGATGGGCCGCGACCACATCGACCGCATGCTGGCCGCCGCCGCGCGCATGAACCACATGATCGACGCGCTGCTTTCAGTGTCGCGCCTGTCCACCCAGCCACTGACCCGCCAGCCGGTGAACCTGTCGCAACTGGCGCAGTGGGTGATCGATGATCTGCAGCGCGCGGCACCCGACCGGCAGGTGACGGTGCACATCGCCCCCGGCCTGAGCGCGCAGGGCGACCCGACGCTGCTGCGCATGGCGCTGGAGAACCTGCTGGGCAATGCCTGGAAGTACAGCGCCAAGGTGGCGTGCGCGCAGATCACCTTCGAGGCGATGCAGCAGGCCGGCCAGTGCGTGTACGGCGTGCGCGACAACGGCGCGGGCTTTGACATGCGCTTTGCCGACCGGCTGTTTGGCGTCTTCCAGCGGCTGCACAGCAGCAGCGATTTTGCCGGCACCGGGGTGGGCCTGGCATCGGTGCGGCGCATCATCCGGCGCCACGGTGGTGAGATCTGGGCCGAGGGCGAGGTGGGCAGCGGCGCCTGCTTTTTCTTCACGTTGCAGGGCTGAGCCAGCGCCGCTGTGCCGGCCACAGCCCCCTGCCAACCTGGCCCCTGGCAGGGCAAGGGGCCAAGACTTCACGGCTGGCCCGGCCGGGCCAGCAGCTCCACCGCGTCCAGCAGGCGGCCGGCCTGGTCTACCAGGCTGCGCTGCTCGTCGCTGGCCAGTTTTTGCAAGCGCGCCAGCGCCTGGCCGCGCTGCAATGAGTAGCGGTGCATCAGCACGCCCACGGCCAGCGGCACCAGATCGCTGTCGGGGCCGGCAGCCGGGGCCGGCACCGCCCGGGGCGGCGCCAACGGCAAGGTGCCGGCCGCCAGGGCCGTGCGGCTGGGCAGGTTGGCAAACGCCGCCGCCACCGTGGGCACGATCTGGCCGATGTCCAGCGGCTTGACGAGGTAGGCCACTGCCCCCAGCGCCTTGACCTGCTGCACCGTCGCGTCGTCGGCAAAGGCCGACAGGAACATGAACGGCACGCGCAAGTGGTCACGCAGGTAGGCCGCCACGTCAAAGCCGCTCAGCCCCTCCATGCGGATGTCGAGCAGGGCCAGGTCGGGCTTGTGCTCACGCGCCAGCAGGATGGCGTCGTCACCGTTGTCGGCGTCGATCACCTCATAGCCGGCCTGGGCCAGGCCGTGGCTGACGGTGTCCAGCACCAGCCGGTCGTCATCGACCACCAGAATCTTGCCTTTTTCGGTCATGGCACGGGCCTGCTTTGCGCAAAGCGCGATTGTCGCCCGCCCGCTGCAATCACAAAGGCGCCAGCAGCGTGATGCTGGGCGGCACCAGCACGATGCGCGCCTGCACCTCGTTGCCCACCTGCGCCAGCGTGAGCGTGGCGGTGCGGCGCGGCAGCAGGGCCCGCACCAGGCCCAGGCCCGACACGCCCGTGGGCACCTGCGCCAGGCTGAAACCCGCGCGCAACTGGCCCGGGTTGTGGATGCTGATGGCCAGCCGGGCCTCGTCGCAGTGCAGCACGCAGCGGATCTCGCCCGGCGCGCTGTGCTTGATGGCGTTGGTCAGCAGCTCATTGATGGTCAGCGCGATGGGGATGGATTCGGCCTCGGGCAGCGCAAAGCGGTGCGGCGGTGTGCCGTCGATGGCCACCGTGATGGCGCGGCCGAAGGTGCGCTGGACCGACGCGGTGATGGCCTCGATCAGCGGCCGGATGCGCAGCGGCCCGGCCACGCCCACCTGCAGGCCGTGCACCTGGGCAATGGCCTGCACCTGGCCCACCGCCTCGCTGATCAGCGCGGCCACCTCGGGCCGGCGCGCCGCCGTCTGTTGCAGCAGGCCGGCCACGCCTTGCAGGTTGTTCTTGATGCGGTGGTGCACCTCTTTGACCAGCATCTCGCGCTGCTGCACCGCCGCATCAAAACGCGCCTGGTCGGCCAGCCGCGACTCGGTCACGTCACTGGCCACCAGCAGCAACTGTGGCTCACCGGTGGACGCCAGCGAGACGATGCGCATGTCCCAGGCCCGCGCCGCCGGGGCCGGGCCGTGCTCGCCGCGCTCGCCGTGCTGGCCGCGCTCGCCATGCTCGCCATGCTGGCCGCTCTCCGCGCTCACGCCGATTTCGCCGATTTCGCCGCTTTCGCCGCTTTCGACACCCTCACCGCCCTCGCCTGCCCGGCCGTCCGCCGCGCTGCCGGGCGCCGGCCGCAGCAGCTCACGCCGCAGGCCGTCGGTGTGGGCCAGCGCCGCCGCCAGATCAGCACGCAACGCGGCAGCGTCGGCCGGGCCCAACCACTCGCCAGGCGGGCGGCCCAGCACCGCCTCCACCGGCCGGCCAAAAAACTGCGCCGCCATGCTGTTGAGCCGCAGCACCCGGCCCGACGGCGCATCAAACAGCGCAATCGCCAGCGGTGCGGTGTCGATGATGCGTTGCAGCGACGCCTGCGCCTGCGCGATGCTCACCTCGGCCTGGCGCCGGCTGTCGATGTCGAGCAGCGCAAAGGTGATCTGGCTGCCGCCCGCCGCTGGCGCCGCCGCTGCACCGGGCGCAGCGGACGCACCGAGCGCATCTGCCGCGCCTGCCGCGCCTGCCGCTCCTACTGCATCCACCGCGCCTGCCGCTCGTACTGCATCCACCGTGCCCACCGCCCCGGTCATGTCGCCCCGGCCGGTGACCACCGCATTGCCCACCACCCAGAACTCGCGCCCGTCGCGGCCGCGCAGCCGGCACTCAAACGTCTCGGCCTGGCCATCGCCCAGCGCCTGCCGGTAGTGCGTGGCGCGCAGCGGGTGGTCGGCGCCGGCGGTGGCGACGATGGCCATCGGCTGGCCGACAAAATCGGCCAGCTCACCGCCAAACATGCGGCGCGCCGATCGGTTCATCCACTCGATGCCGCCGTCGCCCACGGTGACGATGCCGACCAGCACCGAATCCAGAATCGCCCGCGTGCGCTCGGCCTGCAACTGCGCCGCCTCACGGGCGCGGCGCCGCTCGTCCACATCGACATACGAGCAGATCAGCCCGGCAGCGGCGTCGGCCTCGTCCACCTGGCGCTTGCTGACCTGCACCCACAGCAGCCTGCCGTCACGCCGCCGCAGCCGGCGCTCACCGGTCCAGCGGCCGGCTTGCTGCAACGCCGCCTGCTGCTCGGGCAGCAACTGGCTGTACGCCGACGCATCGGCAAACAGCGCGGCCAGGTGCATGCCCAGCAGCTCGGCCACCGGGTAACCGGTGAGCGCGGCCAGCGCCTGGTTGGCGCGCTCGATCAGGCCGCTGCGCAGGTAGGCCAGGCCCACATCCGACAAGTTGAACATCAGCGCCCGGTCGCGTGCCAGCGCCTCCAGCTCGGCCTGCTGCGCCTTGAGCCGCGACACATCGGTGAGCACCAGTACCAGCTCGGGCACGCCGCCGGCCGGCGCCCGGCTGGCCGACAGCGCGTACCACAGCAGCGCGCCGTCGGGGCCGCGCCGGCTCAGCTCGGTCTCGAAGCGGCCCTCCTCGGCCAGCGCCTGGCGCAGCAGCGCCTGGGCCGCCGGCTGGCCGACCAGCACATCGGCCAGCAGCGCACCGGCCGCGCCGCCGGTGGCCAGGCCCAGCATGGCCTCGAAGCGCCGGTTGCAGCGCACCAGCCGCTCACCACGCAGGTAGGCGATGCCGGCGCTGGTGCCCTCCAGGATGGTGGACAGCTCACGCAGCAGCTGCGCACCCCGGCGGTGCGCTTCTTCCTGCTCGGTGACATCGAGCGTGACCACCGACAAGGTGGCGCGCCCGCCCGCCAGCGCACCGGGCTCGACGCGGGTGAGCAGCCAGCGTGTGCCCAGATCCGGCAGGGTCACCGCGTAGCGCACCTGCGCCCGCCGGCCTTCGCGCAGCGCTTGCTGCAGGCGCTCAAATTCATCGCGTGAGCCGGGCTGCACCTGGTCGCCGCGGATGGATTGCAGGCCACCGGCCGGCAGCGGGCCAGCGGTGGCCAGCGGGCCATGCGCTGGTGGGGGGGTGCCCGGTGGGGGGGCGCCCGGTGCGGCGGCGCCTGGCGGATCGGGCGGCCCCGGCGGCGCGCTGGCCACGTCGCCCGGGCCGCGTGCCGGCCGGCTGTTCAACCAGCCACGCGACGCCTCGTAAGTGGCCACGCCCACGCCGGCGGTGTGCATCAACGCGCCGATCTCGAGCTGGGCCAGGTCGTGCTCGTCTTCCAGGCTGCAATCTTCCACCACCGCCAGCACCCGCCGCGTGCCGGGCGCGCTGTGCAGCGGGTGCAGCCGGGCGCGCAGGTGCCGGCGCTGGCCGTCGGGCAGCGCCACGTTGGCCTGCACTTCTTGCACTGCTTGCACGTCCGGCACGTCCTGCACGTCCGGCACGTCCCGCACGTCCCGCACGTCCGGCGCCTGCCGCACCTCCCGCAACTCCCTCACATTCGGCCCCTGCGCCACCTTCAGCAGCGCGGCGGCACCGTGCAGCGGGGTTTGGGCTGCGCTGGGCAGCGGCGCATCGGCCCAGGCCAGCAACTGGCGCAGATCCGCCGGTTCATCATCCAGCCGCACCGGCTTGTGGCCCAGCAGCGCCTGGAACGCGGTATTGCAGCGCTGCACCTGGCCCGCGCCGTCATGGACCAGCATGCCCACAGGGCTCAAATCGAACCACTGGTCCAGGGCCTGCTCGGCCTGCGCGGCGTGCTGGCGTGCCTGGTGCTCAAGCGTGGTGTCTTGCAGCAGCGCCAGCAGCAGCGGTGCGCCACGGTCAGCGCGCACCCAGCGTGGCGTGAACCGGCACCAGCGTGGGCTTTGCGGATCGGCGGGGTCGCTGGGGTCGGTGGGGTCGCTCGCATCACCCTCACCCGACCGCAGGCGGTGCTCGACCGCCTGGTCGGGCTGGCGGCCGGCGGCCAGGGCGGCCGTCCAGCGGGTGCGCTGCTGTTGCAGATCGGCCTGCTCGGCGGCCGGCAGGCGGTGCAGCAAATCGTGGCCCAGCACCTGGGCAGGCAGCAGGTGGAAGGTCTCAAAAAACGCCCGGTTGGCGGCCACGGTCACAAAACCGGCGTCTTGCACCAGCAGCGGCTGGGGTGTGTCCCACAGCAGGCCGATCAGCTGACTGGTGGCCGCAGCGGCCAGCGGCGGGGCGGCAGGCTGCACCGGGCCGGCCGGGCCGCGCAGCACCCAGCTGCCGGCAGCACCCCGGGCCAGGACCAGCCGCAGCGAGCGGCCGTCGGCCAGGCTGAGCGTTAGCGTGCATGCCGGCGGCGCGGCGGCGCCCCGGGCGGCCTGCAACGCGGCCAGCACCGCGCGCCGCGATGCGGCATCCAGCCCGGCCAGGGCCTGGTCGGCCGGCTGGCCCGGCTCACATCCCAGCAGGCGCTGCGCGGCCCGGTTGCAATAACTCAGCCGCTGGCGGGCATCGAGCAACAGCAGGATTTCATCAACCCCATCCAGCAGGCTGGACAACTGGGCATTGGACGGCAGCGTGGCATGGCGCGGCAACAGGGGCATGCAGGCCAGTTTAGCGGCCGGGGTGGGCGGCAGCGCCGGCCCGCTGCCCTGCGCACCGGCTCAGAAAAAGCCCGACAGCGCATACGCCGTCTTGCTGAACATCAGGTCCTGCGCCTCTTTCAGCTCCAGGTTGGCCTTGTTGGCCGTGGTCACCACGCGGGTGCGGTATTCCTTGCGGTCGCTGACCTCGGACACGCGCTGCTGGCTGGCGCCAGCGTCGGAGATCTTGCTGTCGATGGACGAGTCCTTGCGCACCAGCACGCCCTTGGCCGCCCGCTCTTTCACCGACACGTCGCACACCAGCATGTAGGTGATGTCTTTGACCAGGTTGTTGGCCAGCAGCGTGCCGCCGGACGCCAGCGCGCCGGCTAGCAGGCCGCCGCCGGCAGCGCCAGAGTAGGTGCCGGTGTTGCGCCCGCCGATCAGGGCGCCGGCGGCCCCGGCCAGGCCGGCTTCACCGGCGTAACCCTGGCGCAACGTGGCCTCGGCGGCCGTCGGGCTGGTCTTTTCCAGGTTCAAGACATACACCGACATGTGGTAGTGCGCCTGGTCGGCCTCATCGACGATGCGGTAGCCGTTGTCATTGCTGGTGAATTGGGCCTTGATGAAATTGCCCAGTGCACGCCGGTCGAACTCAGCCACGCCGCTGCGCACCTCCACATACACCGTGCGCTCCGCCTTGGGCACCGCGTCCAAAAAGATCGCCGTGCTGGTCCTGGACTGCACGTCCAGGTCTTTCTTGCTGAGCGCGACCGACGCAGCGGCGCAGCCACCCAGCACCACCACCATGCCGAGCGCCAGGCCCAGCGCGGCCAGCCGGATCGCACCAAAGCGTGAATCAGCGCCTGTAGCCAAACGAATTGCCGTCATGGAATTCCTCCGTTGTGTGATTGAGAAACCGGGCTTCCACGGCTAGCGCCAATACCGGCCGTAGTAGTGGTTGTAATAAATGCAGTTGCGGTAGTCGCCGTAGTGGTAGTACTGGTAGGCAATCAGGCTGCCGCAGGTCCAGCCGGGTTGCCAGTAAGCCGGCGCTTGCTGCACCGGCAGCACACCCTCTTTCTTTGCCTGTTCGGCATAGCCCTGCGCTTTTTTGATGTCGCCGGGGTTGAACGGCGTGGCCATCACCTGCTGGTTCAACGCGCGCTGCAGGTCGTCCCTGGCCTTGTCGGTCGGGCTGCCCTCGTCGGCGACGGCGGCCATGCCAACCCATGCCGCCAGGGCACACAGTGCTTCGATTCGACGTCCGATTCGCATCGCATCCTCCGCTGGGCCGTTAGCACTTCTGCCCGGTCCCAATTCTATCCGGGGGGTGAGTGACTGACGAGTGACCGGCCGCACTGCACCTGGTCTGGTGGGTGCTATCCGTGGGGGGTCGAACTCGACCCGTTGCGGGTGTGTCTGGCATCTGGCATCTGGCGTCAAGTCGAAGCGTCGGCACGGCGGCCAGCCGGATGCAAGCTACGGCCTGACCTGAAACGTGAACAACTGCAGGCCCAGCCGCTCGGCGGGCAGCGCGGGGGCGGCATCACCACGCAGCGCGTAGTCGGCGAAGCAGGCGTCCAGCAGCGCCTGCAAGACAGGATCGCCGGCCCCGCGCAGCCGTGACAGCGGTGACTGCTCCAGAAAACGAAAGTCGCTCACGTCCTGGCCCTGTCGCATCGGCACCATCAACACCAGCAGCCGCTCTGCGCCGTCGCTTCCGGGGTCGATGCCCAATCCCAGCCGCCGCAGCCGCGCCCCGGCGGGCAGGCGCGGTGACTCGCGGCTGTCTTGCGGGTACACCTGCCTGATGCTGTGGTCCGCACCGAGCCAGAACGCGGACAGGTCCACCGGGTCGCCGCCAAGGTTGCGGGCGTCCAGCAGCAACAGGTCACCCGGTTTGACGACAAACAACTGCTCCAGTGCCACTGGCACGTCGGTGTCGGCCCCGCGCCGCCGCAGCTTCAGCGTCAGTTGCACGTCCGCGAACGGTGCGCGCAACGCCATGGCCGCAGCCAGCCGCAAGAGGTTGCGGGTGCGCGCCACGCGATGTAGGGCGCCCGCCGTCTGCTGCGTCAAGACTTCGAGCGCGATGGACTCATCGCCGGATGGCGCAGCGAAGCCCCAGCTTGCCTGGCCCGATTCGGCCATGCCGGGCAAGAGCAGGCGCACGCCGGACTCGCTGGCCTGCAGCCGTGCGTCCGGGTTGTCGTCGATGCCGACCCATCGCACATCCACGCCGGGAACGCCGTCGCGCTGCAACTGCGCCAGCGCGCGGCCGGCAACGCAGTCGGCGCGGCAGGCGCTGCGGTTGATCGACACGCGCAGTGCAAACGCCGGCGGGTTGATCATCAGCCGCGCCCAACTGCCGGCCGGCAGGGTCTGCACCGACGGTGCGGCCCATCCCTGCCAGGCGACCGGCTCGAGCAGCGCGCGGTTGGCCTCCACAGTCACCACGCGCACAAAACCCAGCGTGCCTTGGGGCGGCTGCGTCGGGCCGTTGGCGGCAGGGCCACGCGCCGGGGCCAGTGGGTCGGCCAGCACGGCCAGCAACGCGCCTTCGGCCAACCCGGCCAGCGCGCCGGCCGGCAGCGTGATCCTGCCTTGCCAGCGCTCGACAGGCCATTGCCGGTGCACGGCCGCCTGCTGCCCGAAGACGGCCTGGTCCAGCCCGTCGCCGCTGAACAGCGGCGTGGCGGTGGCCGCCGGAAGTTGGTCGTAGCGCGACAGCACATGCTGGCCCAGTTGGCGGTAAGTGATCGGCTGGCCAAGCAACAGCGCCTGGGCAACATGCCAGCTGAACAGGCCATGCCAGGCCGGCTCGCCGCCATCGGACAGCGGCAGCGACGCCGCCAGCTCGACGCTCTGCGCGGCGTAGAAGTACACCGCCCGGCCGCGCCGGTCGGGCACCAAATCCTGGCGTGTTGTCGCCACGGGCCGCAGCACCCAGTCGGGCCAGACCTCGGGCGGCGGCTCTCCCGGCAAACCCAGCGCTGCCGGGGGCACGTGGCGCACGCGCAGCTGCGCGGCGTCGGTTCCAGGCAAGGCACCGCGCACCAGCTTGGCTGAATGGCAGGCGTCGAACAGCACAAAAACAAAGGCACCGGTGTCGTTGATGCGGTCAACCAGCCTGCGCAGCAGCGTGTCCGCCATGGCATGGGGCACCGGGGCACCGATCTTGCCGTCCCAGCCCTGCACGTCGCGCGGCATGAACACGGGCTGCCACTGGCGGACTGGCTGCGCCAGGTCCGCGCCCGCAGCCTCTGCCCATTGCAGGCTGCCATGGCCTGAAAAATGC
>JANMKO010000144.1:0-1811 GCA_031372085.1 Betaproteobacteria bacterium | reverse complement strand
GGCGGCGCGGGCCCGGGCCGGCGCGGCGGTGGCGGCGGTGCTGCACGACTTGAACCTGGCGCTGATGGCCGACCGCCTGCTGGTGATGGCGCACGGCCGGCTGGTGGCCGACGGCGCGCCGGCCGACGCGGCGGTGCGGCGCCAACTGGTCGAGGTGTTTGACCAGTCGTTCAGCATCGAGCCGGTGGCGCTGCTGGCCGATGCATCGGCCGCCCCGCGCTGGGTGGCCGTGCCAGCGGCTTGATGCGCGGCGGCGACCCCTTGTGCTGCAAACCATCCCGCACCGATCAACCGATCAACCGATCAACCGATCAACCGCCCCACCGCCACACCGATGAGCGACACCACCACCGATCTGCTGTCACCCGCCGCCCGGCAAACCGCGCTGGCCGCCTTGCTGGCCCGCATCACCCCGCGCCACGACGTGGCCCTGGCCCAGCGCCTGCAGCAGCGGCTTGACCAAAAAACCAAGCCCACCGGCGCGCTGGGCCGGCTGGAGCGGCTGGCGCTGCAAATCGGCCTGCTGCAGAACCGCTGCGACCCCGCGCTGGCCGACCCCCAATTGATGGTGTTTGCCGCCGACCACGGCCTGGCGCGGCAAGGGGTGTCGGCCTACCCGCAAGCGGTGACCTGGCAGATGGTGGAAAACATGCTGGCCGGCGGCGCGGCCATCAATGTGCTGGCCCGCCAGATGGGCCTGGCACTCACGCTGGTGGATGCCGGCGTGGCCCATGCCTTCGGCCCGCGCGCCGGGTTGATCGGCGCCAGCCAGGGCCCGGGCACGGCCGACGCCAGCCAGCAGGCCGCGATGCGCCCGCCGCAGGCGCTGCAAGCCCTGCTCATCGGCGCCCGGCTGCTGCATGCGCGGCCGGGCAATGTGGTGTTGTTCGGTGAGATGGGCATTGCCAACAGCGCCAGCGCCGCGCTGCTGCTGGCCCGGCTGCACGGCGTGCCGCTGGCCACCGCCACCGGGCGCGGCACCGGGCTGGACGATGCCGGCCTGGCCCACAAGCGCACGGTGCTGGCGGGCGCGCTGGCCCGGGCACCCGGCGCCACATCGCCGCTGGCGGTGCTGGCCGAGTTTGGCGGCTTCGAGATCGCGATGCTGGTGGGCGCCCTGCTGGCCGCAGCCGCCGAGCGGCGGTTGATCGTCGTCGATGGCTTCATCGTCGGCGCCGCGCTGCTGGTGGCCCACGCGCTGGCCCCGGCCGTGCTGGACGCCTGCGTTTTTGCCCACCGCAGCGCCGAGGCCGGCCACGGCGCGATGCTGGCCGCGCTGGGGGCCGACCCCTTGCTCGACCTGGGCCTGCGGCTGGGCGAGGGCAGCGGCGCCGCGCTGGCCTGGCCGCTGGTGGCCGCAGCCGTGCGGCTGCTGGCCGAGATGGCCAGTTTCGACGCGGCCGGGGTGAGTGGGCGGGCTTGAAGCGCATGGTCCATCGTCTGGCCAACGCCGTTGTGCATGAAGCCCGGCTGATCGCCGTGGCGCTGCAGTTCCTCACCCGCGTACCGGTGCGGCTGGCGCAGTTTGATCCGCAATGGCTGCACGCCAGCGCACGGCACTTTCCACTCGTCGGCACAGCGGTGGGCGCTTTTGGCGCCGTGGTGCTGGTGGCGGCGCTGCAAATCTGGCCGGTCTGGGTGGCGGTGCTGGTGTCGATGGCGGCCACCGTCTGGCTGACTGGCGGCTTCCATGAAGACGGCCTGGCTGACACCTGCGACGGCCTGGGCGGCGCCGTCAGCCGTGAGCGGGCCTTGAGCATCATGAAAGACTCGCGGCTGGGCAGCTACGGCGCGCTGGGCCTGGGCCTGAC
>JANMKO010000128.1:0-2837 GCA_031372085.1 Betaproteobacteria bacterium | reverse complement strand
CCCACGCCACCGCCGCTGGCCCGGTAGGCCAGGCCCTTGGCTTCGAGCGTGCCGATCATCGACAGCATTTGCGGCACGTAGTCGGTGGCACGCGGCTCAAACGTGGGCGGCACGGTGCCGATGGCGGCCAGGTCTTGCTGCATCGCGGCAATCATCTCGTCGGTGAGGGCCCGGATGGTGATGCCGCGCTCGACCGCGCGCTTGATGATCTTGTCCTCGATGTCGGTGATGTTGCGCACATAAGTGACTTGGTAGCCACTGGTTTGCAGCCAGCGGCAAACCACATCAAAGGCCATCATCATGCGGGCATGGCCCATGTGGCACAGGTCGTAAATCGTCATGCCGCAAACGTACATGCGTACCTGGCCCGGGACGATGGGCGTGAAGGGCTCCAGGCGGCGGGTCAGCGTATTGAATAGGCGCAGGGACATCGACCGAGGTGAAAAACGGCCGCAACAAAGGCGACCGTGGGGGGGTTTGGGCGGGGTTGCCAGCAGCCGGCGGGCGACAAGGCAGGGCGCGGCGGGCGGTGGGGTGGCGGTATCCAGCCCCCTGAAGAAGGGGTCGATACAATCAAATCAGTATAGCGGCGGTGCCGCCAACGTCACCCCCCGATTCGTCCGCCTGGCTGCTGATTTGCGCTGCTGTTCACCCCCCCGATCCCCTGCCTGCCCGCCGCTGTTGCGCGGCCTGATGGGCGGCGCGCAGGCGCTGTTTTTGGCCTTGCCTTTGGTGCTTCTTGTGGCAGCTTTGCCCGCCCTGCCGGCACACGCCGCCGATGCCAACGCGCTGCTGCATGCGACCACGCGCGAGATCGAGCAGCAATTTCGGCGCGGCGAGACGGCCCCGGCCCTGCAACGCCTGGAGACCACACTGGCACAACACCCCGGCGACGCCGGCTTGCGGTTTTTGAAGGCCGTGATGCTGGCCGAGTACGGTCGCGCCGACGAAGCCGCCGCCCTGCTGGACCGGCTGACCCAGGAGTTTCCTGATCTGCCCGAGCCCTACAACAACCTGGCCGTGCTGCAAGCCGCCGCCGGCCGGCTCGAGCCCGCCCGCGTGCTGCTTGAATCTGCCCTGCGGCTCGATCCCGGTTACCGCACCGCGCACCAGAACCTGGGCGATGTGCTGGTGCGCCTGGCCCAGCGCGCCTACGAGGCTGCCACCGGACCACGCAGCGATGCCGGCCTGCAAAACAAGCTGCGTCTGGCGCGTGATCTGGCGGCCGCGCGATGACGGCGCGACAACGTCCCACTTGCGCAGCCACGCCGCCGCTTTTTTGACCCAAGGAAACCCCGAATGAAAAAACTGGTTCTGCTGGCCGCCCTGGTTACCAGCCTCATCACCACCGTCCCGGCCTGGGCCCAGCAAGTGAAGCTGGCCACGTCGATGGGCGACATCGTGCTGCAGCTCGACGCTGAAAAAGCGCCCAAGACCGTGGCCAACTTTGTCCAGTACGTCAAAGCCGGCCACTACAACGGCACCATCTTTCACCGCGTGATCGACGGCTTCATGGTGCAGGGCGGCGGCATGCTGGCTGACTTGCAAGAAAAACCTGCACGGGCGCCGATCCCGCTGGAGTCCAAAAACGGCCTGTCCAATGTGCGCGGCAGCCTGGCCATGGCCCGCACCCAGGTGCCTGATTCGGCCACGGCACAATTCTTCATCAACCTGGGCGACAACCTGCGGCTGGACGCCGCCAATTCACCCGACGGCAACGGCTATGCCGTGTTCGGCCGGGTGATCGACGGCATGGACGTGGTAGACCGCATCAAAGCCGTAACGGTGGGCACCAAGGCCGGCTACCAGAACGTGCCGCAAACGCCCATCCTGATCAAACAAGCCACTCTCATCGGAGAAACCAAATGACCAAAACCGTAGAAATGACCACCAGCGCCGGTGTTTTCCAGATCGAACTGGACGACGCCAAAGCGCCGCTGTCGGTGGAGAACTTTCTCAGCTACGTGCGCAGCGGCCACTACGACGGCACGGTGTTCCACCGCGTGATCAAGGGCTTCATGGTGCAGGGCGGCGGTTTTGCGCCCGGCATGAAGCAAAAACCAACCCAGGGTGAAATCAAGAACGAAGCCAACAACGGCTTGAAAAACCACAAGTACACGCTGGCGATGGCGCGCACCAGCGCACCGCACTCGGCCACGGCACAGTTTTTCATCAACGCCACCGACAACACCTTTTTGAACCACAGCAGCGAAAGCGCCCAGGGCTGGGGCTATGCGGTGTTTGGCAAGGTGGTGGGCGGCATCGACGTGGTGGACAAGATCGAGGGTGTGGCCACCGGCCGCAAAGGCGGCCACGATGACGTGCCCAACGACGACGTGGTGATCCTGAAAGCGGTTGAAATCACCTGATCGTTTGAGCGCTGGCATGCCCGGCGACCGGCCAGCCGAGTTCGCAACGCTGCTGGCCGATCCGGCCTGGCGGTGCATCGATTTACTGTCGGATGTGCATTTGACGGCCGACATGCCGCGCACCTTCAACGCCTGGCGTGCCCATCTGCTGTCCACCCAGGCCGATGCGGTGCTGATGCTGGGCGACCTGTTTGAGGTCTGGGTTGGCGATGACGCCCGCCACAGCGGCTTTGAGGCCGCCTGCGCCACCGTGCTGCGGCAAGCCAGCGCGCAGCGGGTGCTGGCCTTCATGCCCGGCAACCGGGATTTTTTGGTCGGTGATGCGCTGCTGGCCGAGACGGGGGTGCGGCGCCTGACCGACCCCACCGTGCTGCAAGCCTGGGGCCAGCGCTGGCTGCTCAGCCACGGTGACGCGCTGTGCCTGGCCGACACCGCCTACCAGCAGTTTCGCCAGCAGGTGCGCAGCCA
>JANMKO010000077.1:0-1751 GCA_031372085.1 Betaproteobacteria bacterium | reverse complement strand
TTCAGCCTGGCCAGCACGGTGGGCGTGGCGCTGCCGTTGTTCATCGTCACGATGGCCTCGCAAAACCTGCCCGGCGTGGCGGCGCAGCGGGCGGCGGGTTATGCGATTCCCGTCTCACCCGTCACAACAGCCACGGGCCTGATCACACTGCTGCTGGCGCCGTTTGGCGCGTTTGCCATCAACCTGGCGGCCATCACCGCCGCCATCTGCATGAGCCCCGAGGCCCACCCCGACCCGGCCAAGCGCTACACGGCGCCGGTGATGGCGGGAATTTTTTACATCTTGATGGGCCTGGCCGGCGGCGCGGTGGTGGGGCTGCTGGCGGCGTTTCCGCGTGAGTTGGTGGCCACGGTGGCCGGCCTGGCGCTGCTGGGCACGATTGCCGGCGGCTTGAGCCTGGCCTTGAAGGACGAGCGCCACCGTGACGCGGCGGTTATCACTTTCCTGGTCACGTTGTCGGGGCTGACGATGGCCGGCATCGGCGCGGCGTTTTGGGGTGTGCTGGCCGGCAGCGTCACCCTCGCTGTGCAACACTGGCGGCCCCGCCGGTAAGGCGACCCGCTGTACGAGGCGCCGCCATCATGAAACTGCTGTTTGTCGCCGACGCGCTGGAGGGCTTCAAAACCACCAAAGACACCACCTTCGCGATGATGCGCGAGGCGGTGCGGCGCGGCCACACGCTGATGGCGTGTGAGCCCAAAGACATCCGCTGGCAGCGGGGTGAAAAGGTCACCGCCTTTGTGCGCGACATCACGCTGACCGGTGACGCTGAAGATTGGTTCAAAGCGGCGCAGCAGCACCCGGACGAACGCCCGCAAGTGCTGGCCGAGGTGCACGCGGTGCTGATGCGCAAAGACCCGCCGTTCGACAGTGAATACTTCTACGCCACCCACCTGCTCAGCCAGGCCGAGCGCGAAGGCGCCCGGGTCTTCAACAGCCCGCAGGCGCTACGCGACCACCCCGAGAAGCTGGCGATCCTTGAGTTTGCGCAGTTCATCGGCCCCACCCTGGTGACACGCGACGCGGCCGATGTGCGGCGCTTCCATGCCGAGCACCAGGACATCATCCTCAAGCCGCTGGACGGCATGGGCGGCATGGGCATCTTCCGGGTCGGGCCCGACGGGCTGAACCTGGGCTCGATCACCGAGACGCTGAACGCGGACGGCGCACAGACGCTGATGGTGCAGAAGTACCTGCCCGAGATCACCCAGGGCGACAAGCGCGTGCTGGTGATCGGCGGCCAGCCGGTGCCGTTCAGCCTGGCGCGCATCCCGCAGGGCACTGAGATCCGCGGCAACCTGGCGGTGGGCGGCAAGGGCGTGGCGATGGCGCTCACCGAGCGTGAGCGCGAGATCGCCAGCACGCTGGGCCCCATCCTGGCCGGACGTGGGCTCTTGCTGGTGGGGCTGGACGTGATCGGCCACAGCCTGACCGAGATCAACGTCACCAGCCCCACCTGCTTTCAAGAAATCACCGACCAGACCGGTTTTGATGTGGCGGCGATGTACCTCACCGCGCTCGAAGCCGCATTGCACCGTCCCCCCTCGAATCACAACTGAAAGAAGCCACCGCATGAAAACCAAAGCTGCTGTCGCCTGGAAAGCCGGCGCCCCACTGACCATCGAAGAAGTTGACCTGGCCGGCCCGCGCGACGGCGAGGTGCTGGTGGAGATCAAAGCCACCGGCATCTGCCACACCGATTACTACACCTTGAGCGGCGCTGACCCGGAGGGCTTGTTCCCGGCCATCCT
>JANMKO010000065.1:0-6457 GCA_031372085.1 Betaproteobacteria bacterium | reverse complement strand
CGCATCAGCGGCACGCCCCGGCCCGGCGCCACCTTGCTGCTGGCCAACCATGTGTCGTGGCTGGACATCGCCGCGCTGCATGCCGCCGTGCCGCAGGCGCGGTTTGTGGCCAAGGCCGATCTGCTGCACTGGCCGGTGCTGGGCTGGCTGGTGCAGGGCGCGGGCACGCTGTTCATCGAGCGTGAGCGCAAGCGCGACGCGCTGCGTGTGGTTCATGCGGTGGCCGACGCACTGAGCGCCGGTCAGACGGTGGCCGTGTTCCCCGAGGGCACCACCGGCACCGGGCCGGTGCTGTTGCCCTTCCATGCCAACCTGCTGCAAGCGGCGATTGCCACCGCCACGCCCGTCCAGCCGGCGCTGCTGCGCTTTGCCGACGCGCAACACCGCTTCAGTCCGGCGGTGGCGTTTGTTGGCACCACCACCCTGCTGCAAAGCCTGTGGCGGGTGGCCAGCGCCCAGGGGCTGGTGGTGCAGGTGGATTTGCTGCCGCCCCAGGCCAGCGCCCATGCCGACCGCCGGGCACTGGCCGAGGCCTTGCGCCAGTTGATGGCCGACCAGTTGGGCACCGAAACCTGCGCCGCTGGGCCAGCCAGACGACCGACCGGCCAGACGCCCGACCCGTGAGACGGCCGACCCGTGAGACGCCCGAACAGCGTGTCACGTCACTCGCTGTAGCGCGCCTCCTCAAAATCCAGCTCGCGGATGATGCGCAGCAGTGCCAGCTCGTCCACGCCGTGGCTGCGGCCGTAGCGCAGCACCTCGGCCCGCTCGGCGCGCAGGCCCACCAGCCGCAGATGGCGCTCGATGTCGCGGTGGGCGTGGCGCTGCGCCGGGCCGGCGGCGGCGTGGCGGGCCAGCCTGTCGCGGTAGGCCGTCACCAACCGGGCTGCCACGTCGGCGCGGGCCCCGGCCTCGGCCGGCTCGGCCTCGATGGCGCGGGCGCCGGCCTCGGCGGCGGCGCGGCGGGTGTCGTCCTCCACCGCCGGCGGCAAGGGGTCGGCCGGCCAGTCCAGCCGGCGCAGCAAGCCGGGCAGGGCGATGCTGGCCAGCACGATCGACAGCACGATCACCCCGGCTGCCAGCAGCACCGCCAGATCCCGCGCGGGGAAGGCCACGCCCGGGCGCAGCGCCAGCGGCAAGGTCATCACCCCGGCCAGCGTGACGGCGCCACGCACGCCGGCCAGCGTGGTGACCATCACCACCCGCCAGTTGTGCAGCAGCGGCGCTGCCGCAGCGCCGCCCGTGCGGGCCGCCGCCCCGCGCCGTGCTGCGGCCGAGCGCCGGGCGGCGCTGCGCAGTGACATCCACACCCAGCCAAAGCGCAGCGCGGCCAGCGCCGCCAAGATCAACAGCGTGTAGCCAACCAACCACCACGGGTTGTCGTGGCCGGTGGTCTTCACGGTGGCCGGTGCATCGGCCAGCAGTGCTGGCAGTTGCTCACCCAGCAGCACAAAAATAGCGCCGTTGGCCGCCAGTTGCACCGTGTCCCACACGGCAGCGCGGCGCAGCCGGGTGGCCGCCCGCCAGGGCCAGACATCGGTAAAGCTCATCGTCACGCCGGCCGCCACGGCCGCCAGGATGCCCGAGCAATGCAGCCGCTCGGCCAGCAGGTAGACGCCAAACGGGAGCAACAGCGTGACGAGGATTTGCGCGCCGCCGTCCTGCCCGGCATGGGCGGTGGTGCGCGACGCCACCCGTGCCACCAGCCAGGTCGAGCCCGCGCCGATGGCCAGGCCACCGGCGGCCACCCCGGCAAAGCTGGCCAGCGCGCCGCCCAGCGAGAAGCTGCCGGTCAGCGCCGCCGCCACCGCAAAGCGCAGGCAGACCAGGCCCGACGCATCGTTGAGCAGCGCCTCGCCCTGCAGGATGTGCATCAGCCGGCGCGGCACCGGAGAGCGCCGGGCGATGGCCGACACCGCAATCGGGTCAGTGGGTGCGATCACCGCCGCCAGCGCAAATGCCACCGCCAGCGGCATCACCGGCAGCAGCCAGTGGATGAACAAGCCCATGCCCAGCACCGTGAACACCACCAGCCCGAGCGCCAGCTTCAAGATGGTGGTGGCGTCGCGGGCGAGTGCATCTTTGGGCAGGCGCCAACCGTCCAGAAACAGCAGCGGTGGCAAGAACAGCA
The DNA here is from genome assembly GCA_031372085.1 of Betaproteobacteria bacterium. Taxonomy (GTDB): domain Bacteria; phylum Pseudomonadota; class Gammaproteobacteria; order Burkholderiales; family Burkholderiaceae_C; genus Pseudaquabacterium. Next base: position 4,326 of record JANMKO010000065.1, on the reverse strand, counting down.
AAAAAAACAGTTCGGGGTCAAGCACCGCTGAACTCATCCCCGCCCAGTCAATGGCCGCGCCCAGCGCCAATTGCACCAGCGGCGCCGGCAAGTGCGAGACGCGCGCGACAAACCCGCTGACCACCACCGCCAGCAGCAGGATCAACGCGATGCTGGTCGATTCCATCGTGGCCCCCCCGCGCAACACGCTGCGCCCGCCGCTGCTGCAACACCCCAGCCAACCGCACAGTCTGCGCACGACGCGCCGCCGCCGCCAGCAGCCCGGGCCGGGGGGCGCTGTGGGCGCCGTCCTACGGCGCGCGGGCCGGGGGCGTTGCGCTGCGGTGCGGTGCGGTGCGGTGCCGTGCATTGCCGTGCGGAGGTTCGCGTAAAGTGCCGGCGCAAAGCCCGGCGGCAGGCGTCGCCGGGCGCCGCCAACGAGAGGCATGCGATGAACCCAGGCGTGCTGCTGGCCTTCGACGACGAGCAAGCCCAGGCCCAGGCGCTGGCGGCGGCGCTGGGCGTGCCGATGGCGCTGGTGGCGCGCCACCACTTTCCGGACGGTGAATGCAAGCTGCGCCTGCCGCCCAAACTGCCGCCGCAACTGCTGCTGCTGCGCGGCCTGCACCAGCCGCACCACAAGCTGGTGGAGCTGCTGATCACCGTGCCGGCCGCCCGGGCGCTGGGCGCAAGGCAGGTGCTGCTGGTCAGCCCCTACCTGGCCTACATGCGCCAGGACATGGCCTTCAGCCCCGGTGAGGCCGTCAGCCAGCGCCACATCGCCGCGCTGCTGGCCGGCCAGGTAGACGGCTTGATCACCATCGATCCGCACCTGCACCGCATCCAGTCACTCGATGAGGTGATGCCGGGCTGCCGCAGCCAGGCACTCAGCGCCGCGCCGCTGCTGGGCGCCTGGGTGGCGCAGCAGGTGCCCGGCGCACTGCTGCTGGGGCCGGACGAAGAGGCGCTGCAGTGGGTGGCCGAGGCCGGCCGCCAGCACGGCCTGGCGTTTGCCGTCTGCCACAAGCAGCGCCTGGGTGATCGTGATGTGCGGGTTGCCCTGCCCGGCGCCGCGCAACTGCCCGGCGGCACGCTGGCCGGCCGGGCGGTGGTGCTGATGGACGATGTGGCCAGCACCGGCCGCACGCTGGTTGAGGCCGCCAGCGCCGCATTGGCCGCCGGTGCGGCCAGTGTGGACGTGGCGGTGACGCATGCGCTGTTTGTCGGCGACGCGCTGGCCCAGTTGCGCGCCGCCGGTGTGCGTCACGTGTGGAGCAGCGACGCCGTGCCGCATGCCACGGCGGTGGTGCCGGTGGCGGGTTTGCTTGCGGCGGCGGTGCGGGCGTTTTGACGGCCATGACTCAAAACCCGACAGCCTGCTGGCGCCTTTTTTTGAGTGACAACTGTCAGTCGTCCGCTACTGGGTGGCCGCTTGACCTGCCACGCGGATGAAACCAAAATGGTTACTTTTGGAGGCAAGCATGCCGACGACACTCACCTTGAAGAGCATTCCTGACGATGTTTATGAGCGTCTCAAGGCGCTGGCGGCAAGTCATCGGCGAAGCCTGAACAGCGAGGCGATTGTTTGCCTGGAGTCCGTGCTGCTGCCGGGCAAGATGGCGCCGGCTGACCGGCTTGCCCGTGCTCAAGCACTGCGGGCTTCTCTGCCGCAAGGCAAGTTCTTGGCAGCCGACATCGATGAACTCAAAAGTGAGGGTCGGCTGTGATCGTGGTGGATACCAACATCCTGGCGTATTTGCTGCTGCCGTATGACCACAGCGCACAGGCTGATGCGCTGTTCAAGCGCGATGCTGAGTGGGCAGCGCCCATTTTGTGGAGAAGTGAATTCCGCAATCTGTTGGCCGGTTACTTGCGGCGAAAGACTTTGCTGCTTGACGAAATTCTCAAAGTGCAAAGCGAGGCCGAGGCGCTTTTGGCCGGCAATGAGCACGAAGTGGATTCCCGCCGTGTTCTCGAATTCGTGCGCGACAGCGACTGCTCTGCCTACGACTGCGAGTTTGTCGTGCTTGCAGAGCGACTGGGCGTGAAGCTGGTGACGATGGACAAAAAGATCTTGCGGGCCTTTCCGCAGCACACGGCAAAGCTTTTTGCGGTCTGACGCAAATTGCAGTTGAGCGCGTGATCAAGCCCCGCCCTCGCACCCACGCCGTCGGCCACCATCGGGTGCGGGCCAGATCAACCCACCTCCTTCAAGCCTTGCCCTGGCTGGCCACCGCCGCCGCCGCCCGGGCCACCGCCTCGGGGTCGCCCAGGTAATCGCGCCGGATTGGCTTCAAGTCGGCGTCCAACGCATAGACCAGCGGGATGCCGTTGGGGATGTTCAGCCCCACGATGTCGGCGTCGGCAATGCCGTCAAGGTATTTCACCAGCGCCCGGATCGAGTTGCCGTGCGCGGCGATCACCAGCCGCTGGCCACCCAGAATGGCCGGTGCCAGCACCTCGTTCCAGAACGGCAGCACCCGGGCCACGGTGTCTTTCAGGCACTCGGTCAGCGGCACCTGGCCGGGCGCCAGCCGGGCGTAGCGCAGGTCGGCGCGCTCGCTGCGGGCGTCGCCGGCAGGCAGCGCGGGCGGCGGCGTGTCGTAGCTGCGGCGCCAGACCAGCACCTGCTCGTCACCGTACTGGCGCGCCATGTCGGCCTTGTTCAGCCCTTGCAGGGCGCCGTAGTGGCGCTCGTTCAGGCGCCAGTCGTTGACGATGGGCAGCCAGGTGCGGTCCATCTGGTCCAGCGTGTGCCACAGCGTCCAGATCGCGCGCTGCAATACCGAGGTGTAGGCCAGGTCAAACTCAAAACCGGCGTCTTTGAGCAGCCGGCCGGCCTGCCGGGCCTGGGCCACGCCGGTGGGCGTCAGCGGCACGTCGGTCCAGCCGGTGAAGCGGTTTTCCAGGTTCCAGGTCGATTCACCGTGGCGGATCAGCACAAGTTTGTACATGGCGGCGGGCAGGGGTGAGAGGGCAGCGGCAGGGCGCCGACCGTCACCCAGGGCGGGCACGGCCGGGCCAAATTCTATAATCGGCGTCCTTCTCAGCCCCAGGCAAACCCCCCGTGAAGTTCATCATCGACAACTGGACGCTCATACTGATGGCCGCCACCTCGGGCGGCCTGCTGCTGTGGCAGGCACTGCAAAAAAGCACCGGCGGGGCCATTGGCACGGCCGAGGCGGTGCGGCTGATCAACCGCGAAAAAGGCGTGCTGATCGATGTCAACGAGCCGGCTGAATACGCCGCCGGCCATGCGGTGGGGGCGCGCAACATTCCGCTGGGCACGCTGGACGGCGCTAAATCCCTGCCCAGCAACAAGGCGCTGCCGCTGGTGCTGATCTGCGCGTCGGGCGCGCGCGCCAACCGGGCCGCCGGCCTGCTGAAAAAAGCCGGCTACGCCCAGGCCATCGGCGTGGCGGGCGGTTTGGCGGCCTGGCGTGAGGCCGGCCTGCCGGTGGAAAAGAAGGCCGCCTGAGCCGGCCCGGCACCGGCCCAACGCGCGCCGGACAAGCCAGCGCAGCGGCAAGGGCAATCGCCGGCAGTGACAATTTGAGGCTTCTTTGACTGCCCACGCCCCCGCCATGAACGCCGTCCGCATGTACACCACGCAAGTCTGCCCCTACTGCATCCGGGCCAAATCCTTGCTCAAGCAGCGCGGCGTGAGCCAGATCGACGAGGTGCGCATCGACCTGGACCCGCAGCAACGCGACCACATGATCGAGCTGACCGGCCGCCGCACCGTGCCGCAGATCTTCATCGGCAGCACCCATGTGGGCGGTTGCGACGAGTTGATGGCACTCGACCGCAGCGGCGGCCTGGCCCCGCTGCTGAGCGCGGCCTGAAGCACCGGGCCGGCTTTGCGGCGGGCCCGGCGCCTGAATCACACCACCTGCCACCGGCCAGCGCCAAAACCGCACGTCGGCCACCCGGCGCACCGAGGGCGCTGCGCCATAATTTGCGCCCCAGCCCAGCCCGCAACCACCCCCGGTGGCGGGCTTTTGACATTTTTCAGGACCCTCTCGCCATGGCCGACCAAGACCCGACCCCCGTGTTCCAGATCCAGCGCATGTACCTGAAGGATCTGTCGCTGGAGCAGCCCAACTCACCGGCCATCCTGCTGGAGCAACAGCCGCCGCAGGTCGATATCAACCTGGCGATGGCCGCTGCCAGCGTGACGGATGGCATTTTTGAAGTGACCGTCACCGCCACCGTGACGACCAAGGTCAAAGACAAGACGCTGTTCCTGATCGAGGCCAAGCAGGCCGGCATCTTCGAGATCCGCCACGTGCCCGACGAGCAACTGCAGGGCATCCTGAGCATCGTCTGCCCGCAGATGATTTACCC
>JANMKO010000050.1:0-5181 GCA_031372085.1 Betaproteobacteria bacterium | reverse complement strand
CTGTTTCAGCAATCAACGTAAGCCCAAGGGTCCCGTCATGTCGATCCGTGAAAATGGAGGTCTGAAATCACCGCCAAACCGCCGCCAAATCGTGCTGTGGCGACTGATAGGCCCTGCAAAAACTGGGTCACGCAGGTACTGCGCCATCATGGGCGTGTGGGCCGATAGATCGCGCTGGCTGGGCGGGGCAGGAGACATCGGTTCGGGCACGGCGCCAGGGATGTTAGGCGAGGCGGCCACCGCTCGATTTGCGCTGCCGACGGGCGGCGACGGGGTCGGCCCCGGGGCTCAGACCGGGGCATCCCCCGGCTTGCGGCGCGGTTTGAACGGCCCGCCCGGGCCACCCGCACCCGGGCCGCGCCGCTCACCAGCGCCTTGTGGGCCGGCCCGGTCCCCACCGCGGAAATCACCCCGGATATCACCCCGCAAGTCACCCCGCAAGTCACCCCGCCCGTCCGGCCTGGGGCCGGCGCGCTGCGGCCGGCGCTCATCAGCGGCGGGCGCCGTACTGGCGGCAGGCGCGTCGATTTTGCGGATGCGCACCGGTTTGCGCTCGCGCTCGGCCGGGGCGCTGGCGTCGGGCGTGGTTATGGCCGGTGCGGCGGCCACCGCCGCCGTGGCGTTGCTGCCGGTCGTGGCGCCGTCGATGCCGGCCGATGGCTGCGGCCCCGCCACTGCCGCCGACGCCATTGCCGCCAACACCGTGTCGCTGGCCGCCGCTGCGCCCTGCGTCACCAGGCCGGCCAGGCGGCGGTCAGTGATCGCCTCGTCACCTTTGATCACCCGGGTGTACGGCGCCAGCAGCGCCACCAGCTGCCCATAAACCTTCGGGTTGCCGCAGACCAGCTCACGCTGGAACAAAAAATCAGCCTCGCCGGTGAAGTTGCCCACCAGGCCACCGGCCTCGGTGATGATGAGCGAGCCGGCGGCCATGTCCCAGGGCTGAAGCCCCGTCTCGAAGAAGCCGTCATACCAGCCCGCAGCCACGTAGCACAGGTCGAGTGCCGCAGCCCCCGGGCGGCGCAGGCCGGCGCAGGCCTGCATCACCGACTCAAACATCTTCAGGTAGCGCTGAAAGTTGTCGCCCTTGCGGAACGGGAAGCCGGTGCCGATCAACGAGTCGGCCAGCCGCACCCGCTTGCTGACACGCAATCTTTTGTCATTGAGAAACGCACCGCGTCCGCGTGAGGCGTAAAACAGATCGTTGCGCGTCGGGTCGTACACCACCGCTTGCTGCACCACGCCGCGCCAGGCCAGCGCGATCGACACCGCGTACACCGGAAAGCCGTGCAAGAAGTTGGTGGTGCCGTCCAGCGGGTCGATGATCCAGCAAAACTCACTGTCTTGCGCGCCGTGCTCGCGGCCCGATTCTTCAGCCAGGATGGCATGGCCGGGGTAGGCGGTGAGCAGGATGTCGATGATCGCGGCCTCCGCTGCCTGGTCCACCTCGCTGACAAAGTCATTCGGCCCCTTGGTGGTGATCTTCAGCAGGTCCAGGTCGAGTGAGCCCCGGTTGATGATCGCCCCGGCCGCGCGCGCGGCTTTGATGGCGATGTTGAGCATGGGGTGCAACGATTGCGACATGGGTCGTCCTGGCGGGATGACGCCCGCCGGTGACGGCAGGCTGGATCGGGGCTGGCGGGATGAAAGAGCGTTGGCAGCCACCCACTGATAGCACCGGGGACAATGGCCACGCCAAACCCCAGAGTTTACCCGCGAGTGCCCGCCAACACCCCCCTGCCCAGCACCGACAGCACCCGGTTTGTGCTGCTCAATACCAGCCATCCGGGCAATGTGGGCGCGGCGGCGCGGGCGATGAAGGTGATGGGCTTCAGTGACCTGGTGCTGGTGCAGCCACGCTTTGCCGATGTGCTGAGCCACGAGGACGCGGTGGCGATGGCCAGCGGCGCGGCCGATATCCTGGTGCGGGCGCGCACCGTGGCCAGCCTGCCCGAGGCGCTGCACGGCATCACCCACGCCTGCGCCACCGCGATGACGCCGCGTGATTTTGGCCCGCCCACCAGCGCCCCGCGTGAGTACCTGCCCACGCTGGCGGCCGGTGTGGCGCAGCACGGCCAGCGGGTGGCGTTTGTCTTTGGCAGTGAGCGCTTCGGCCTGCGCAATGAGGACGTGTGGCGCTGCCATGCCTGCCTGAGCATCCCCACCCACCCCGATTACGGCTCACTCAACCTGGCACAGGCGGTGCAACTGATCGCCTACGACTGGCGCTGCGCGCTGGGCGGCCACAACGTGCTGGCGCGCACGCCCGCACCGGTGCTGGCGGATGGGTTGGACGTGGCCGGCGCGCTTGACCACTGGCAGCAGGTGCTGGCGCAGATCGGGTTTCTCGACCCGGCCACGCCCAGGCGGCTGATGCCGCGCTTGCAGCAGTTGCTGAACCGGGCGCAACTCACGCGCGACGAGGTGCACATCCTGCGCGGCATTGCGCGCGCGGTGGCCAAGCGCGCGGTTTGACGCGGCCCCAGCCCGGCACGCCCGCCGGCGCACAGCCCGGTGGGCGTGCCGTCTGTCAGCCCATCTGCACACGATTTGGCATCGTCATACACTGGTCCGCCAACGCCCGGAGACCCCCATGTTCAGCCGCCTCCGTGAAGACATTGACTGCATCCGAGAGCGCGACCCCGCTGCCCGCAGCGTGTGGGAGGTGCTTACCTGCTACCCCGGCCTGCATGCGCTGATCTGGCACCGGCTGGCGCATGCCGCCTGGCTGGCTGGGTGGCGCTGGGCCGGCCGGTTTTTGTCGCACATCGGCCGCTTTCTCACCGGCATCGAGATCCACCCCGGCGCCACCATCGGCCGGCGTGTCTTCATCGACCACGGCATGGGCGTGGTGATCGGTGAGACGGCCGAGGTGGGCGACGACTGCACCATCTACCAGGGCGTCACGCTGGGCGGCACGTCACTCGACAAAGGCGCCAAGCGCCACCCCACGCTGGGCAAGGGCGTGATCGTCAGCGCCGGGGCCAAGGTGCTGGGCGGCTTTACCGTGGGCGACGGCGCCCGGGTGGGCGGCAATGCGGTGCTGATGCAGGCCGTGCCGCCCGGTGCCACGGCGGTGGGCATCCCGGCCCGCATCCTCGTCAAATCGACTGATGCGGCGCGTGAGCATGTGGCCGCCAAGATGGGTTTCTCGGCCTACGGCGTGACCCAGGGCGACGACCCGGTGTCCCAGGCGATGAAGGGCCTGATCGCCAACGCCGGCAGCCATGAGCACCAGATCTTGCTGCTGTGGCAGGCCATCGAGAAGCTGTCCGCCGGTGCGCGTGAGCTGCCGGGCCAGGACTGCATGCCGCAAGACGCCCAGACCACCGAGTGTTTTGACGCCGCCGGGCTGACCCGCTTGGTCAAGTAGCGGGTTTGGCCGGGGTCACTGGCGTGACCGGCGCGGCGCGGGCCGGATTGACCACCCGAATGGCGCTTTTTGGCCGGAAGGCCTTGCACAGCGCCTCATCGCATTCCAGATAAGGCCCGCCGATCAGATCGATGCAGTAGGGCACGGCGGCAAAGATGCCGTGCACCGGCGGCGTGGCCTGCGGCAAACCTTGCAGCGTTTCGGTGATCGATTTGGGCTGGCCGGGCAGGTTGATGATCAGCGCCTGGCCGCGGATCACCGCCACCTGGCGCGACAAGATCGCGGTGGGCACAAAGCGTTGGCTGATCTGGCGCATCTGCTCACCAAAACCCGGCATTTGCTTGTCGGCCACCATCAGCGTGGCCTCGGGTGTCACGTCGCGCAGCGCCGGGCCGGTGCCGCCGGTGGTCAGCACCAGGTGGCAGCCGGCCTCGTCCACCAACTCACGCAGCGCCGCGCTGATGGTGGCCTGCTCGTCGGGGATGAGGCGGGTCTCCCAGTGGATCGGGTTGCGCAGCGCCCGGCCCAGCCAGTCTTGCAACGCCGGGATGCCCTGGTCGGCGTAGACGCCGGCCGACGCCCGGTCACTCACCGACACCAGGCCGATCTTCACCGGGTCGTGCATGGCACTGCCGGCGGGGTCGGCGTCAGGCCTGGCATCGGGCAGGGGGTCAGGCATCGTCGTCCTCGCGGTTTTCATCCTCAGCGTCGCCGTCGTCGGCCTCATCAAGCCCATCACCTTCTTTCAGCCAGGGCTTGATGAACTGGTACAGCTCGCGGTAGCCCCGGCCGTTGCGCTGCTCGGGCGCGGCTGCGGCATCTTTGCGGGCAGCGCGCAGCAGGCTGCGCAGGCGCTGCAAATCGCTGTCGGGGTAGGCCAGGGCCCAGCGGGTGCTGGCCTCGTCGCCAGTCACCAGCTCATCGCGCCAGCGCTCTACCTCGTGCAGCAGCAAGGTGTCTTTGGCCGAGCCCAGCTTGAAGGCGTCCACCGCCTCGCGCAGCGGCGCGGCGTCCACATGGCGCATCTGCTTGCCGATGTACTGCAGCTGGCGGCGCTTGCCCTCAAAGCTGCGGGTGCGGCGGTATTCGTCGATCGCGTCGCGCAGGATTTCGGGCATGTCGATGGCGGCCAGCCGCTTGGCCGGCAGCTCGACCAAATCCTCACCCAGGGTTTGCAGCAAGTGGGCCTGCTGTTTGAGCCGCGTCTTGCTGGGTTTTTCAGGCACGTAATCAGGTGCCGGCAGGGTTTCAGGGCGTTGGCGCATCGGCCGAATCTTCATTTTGGGGGGTGGCTATCATTGTCGCCCACCTACGCCAGCACACGCCCCATGTCCGGTTCCACGATTTCCCAGGGTTTTGCCTTCAACCGCGCGCAGTTTCAGCAAATCATCGACGACACCCTGGCCATCGCCAAAAGCCTGGGCGCCACCGACGCAGCGGCCGAGGTGAGCGAGGGCGCCGGGCTGTCGGTGTCGGTGCGCAAAGGCGAGATCGAAAACGTCGAGCGCAACCGCGACAAAACCGTCGGCATCACGGTGTATGCCGGCCAGCGCCGGGGCAATGCCAGCACCAGCGATTTTTCGCGCGCCGCGCTCGACCAGACGGTGCGCGCGGCATTCGACATCGCCCGCTTCACCGCCGAAGACCCGGCCGCCGGCCTGCCCGATGCCGATGACCTGGTCTCGGCCGATGTCGCCGCCATCGACCTCGACCTGTTCCACCCGTGGGCGCTGGACGCTGACGGCGCGGCCGAGCTGGCCCGGCGCTGTGAAGACGCGGCGTTTGCCACCAGCCCCAAGATCAGCAAC
>JANMKO010000015.1:0-8309 GCA_031372085.1 Betaproteobacteria bacterium | reverse complement strand
GTGACGGCATAGGTCTCGAACAGGTCGGCGGCCATGCCGGCGCAGTCGCCCACGTTGTCGCCCACGTTGTCGGCAATCACCGCCGGGTTGCGCGGGTCGTCCTCAGGGATGCCGGCCTCTACTTTGCCCACCAGGTCAGCGCCCACATCGGCGCCCTTGGTGAAGATGCCGCCACCCAGCCGGGCAAAGATCGAGATCAGCGACGAGCCAAAGGCAAACCCCAGCAGCGGCTTGAGCAGGCCGGTCAGGCTTTTGTCGGGCGTCATGTTGCCGTTGCCGGTGAGGAACATGAAGAAGATGCTGACGCCCAGAAGCCCCAGGCCCACCACCAGCATGCCGGTGATGGCGCCGCCCTTGAAGGCCACGTCCAGCGCCGGGCCGATGCCGCGGGTGGCGGCTTGCGCGGTGCGCACATTGGCCTTGACCGAGACATTCATGCCGATAAAGCCGCAAGCGCCCGACAGCACCGCACCCAGCACAAAACCCACCGCCGTGGTGCTGTCGAGAAACACGCCGATCAGAATGGCCAGCACCACGCCGACGATGGCGATGGTGCGGTACTGCCGCGCCAGGTAGGCCGCCGCACCCTGCTGGATGGCCCCCGCAATCTCTTGCATGCGGGCATTGCCCGCGTCCTGCTTCAAGATCCAGCTGCGCTGGACAAAGCCATAAAGCACAGCCGCCAGGCCGCACGCCAGCGCCACATAAAGCGCCATGTTTGTCGATATCAAGGTATCTCCTTCCTCGTCTGCAAGCCCTGGGGGTGAATGCGCCGTTTTGGTGTTGTGCCGCCCACGCAGTGCAGGGGTGAAGCGGGGCTGGCGGTCGCGGGGTGCACTGTAATTGACGCGCCCGGACCCCCAGCCCGGTACTTTCCTTCGGTGGCCCGGCGGCGCGCTGCGTCAGGCCCGGGCAAGCGCGCTTCGTAGAATCGGTGCTCTTTTGCCACCGAGATTTTTATGAGCCTGCACAACGTGACGCCCGGCGCCGGGGCACCGGAAGAGTTCAACGTGATCATCGAAATCCCGATGAACGCCGACCCGATCAAGTACGAGGTCGATCATGAAACCGGCGCCCTGTTTGTCGACCGGTTCATGAGCACGGCGATGCACTACCCGTGCAACTACGGCTACATCCCCAACACCTTGTCGGGCGACGGTGACCCGGTGGACGTGCTGGTGATCACGCCGGTGCCGCTGATCCCGGGCGTGGTGGTCACCTGCCGGGCGCTGGGCATGATGCAGATGGACGACGAGGCCGGCACCGACAACAAGCTGCTGGCCGTGCCGATCGACAAGATCTTGACGATCTACACCCAGTGGCAGAAGCCGGAAGACCTGAATCCGCTGCGGCTCAACACCATCAAGCACTTTTTTGAGCACTACAAAGACCTGGAGCCCGGCAAATGGGTCAAGGTACATGGCTGGGTGGGCAAGGATGAGGCCCGCAAGGAGATCGTGGACGGCATCGCGGCGTTTGAGGCGGCCCGGCGCGCCGGCTGAGCGGTTTGGCTGCGGGCGGTGGCGGGCTGGTTGACGTCAGCCGGCGGCCTTGAACGGGCTGTGCTCACGCAACTCGTCCACATACGACGCCACACCCTGGCCTTCTCGCTGCAAAAAATCCTGCACCGCGCGGGCAAATTCAGGGTGGGCCAGCCAGTGCGCTGATCGTGTGCCCACCGGCAGCAGGCCACGCGCCATCTTGTGCTCACCCTGCGCACCGCCCTCAAAGCGCTGGTAACCGTTGGCCATGCACCACTGCAGCGGCTGGTAGTAGCAGGCCTCGAAGTGCAGGCACGGCAGGTACTCGGTGCAGCCCCAGTAGCGGCCGTAGGCCTCACCGCGTGCGGGGTCGATGGCCACCAGTGACACGCCGATGGGCGCGCCGTCACGCCGCGCCACAAACATCAACCAGTGCTCGGGCATCGTTGCTGCCATCGCCTCAAAGAAGGCCGGCGTCAAATACGGCGTGGAGTGATGCGCTCGGTAAGTCAGCGTGTAGCAGTGGTGAAAAAACCGCCACAGCGCGGGGTTGATCTCGGCGCCCTGGTGGCTGCTGAACACCACGCCGGCCTCGGCCACCTTGCGCCGCTCTTGCTGGATTTTTTTGCGCTTGTCGCGCTGCAGGCTGGCCAGGAAGGCGCTGAAGTCGGGCCACGGCGCGGCTTCGTCCTGGGTCCAGTGAAACTGCACGCCCTGCCGGGCCAGCCAGCGCCGGGATTCGACAGCCGGCGCCTCGTCATCGGCAAAAAACAGCAGGTGGATCGACGAGGCTTGAGACTGCTTGGCCAACTGGGCCAGCGCGGCCAGCAGCATGTCGCGGGCCGGGCCGTCCAGCGCCATCAACCGGCTGCCCGGCACGGGGGTGAAGGGCACGGCCACCAGCAGCTTGGGGTAGTAGCGCAGGCCGTGGCGCTCATAGGCGTCGGCCCAGGCCCAGTCGAAGACGTATTCACCGTAGGAATGGGTTTTGAGGTAGGCCGGCGCGGCGGCCACCAGCGCCCCGTCGCGCTGCACCGTGATGAAACGCGGCGCCCAGCCAGTGCTGGCCACCGCGCTGCCCGACACATGCAGCGCCGCCAGGTATTGCCAGCGCATGAAGGGCGTGGGCCGCGATTGCTGCGCCAGCAAGGCATTCCAGGCCGCGCCGTCGATCCGCGTGGGGTCATCAAAGACCCGGATAACATCTTTCGACAACTTCTTGCCCCGATCCTGATCAACCACTGAATGTCAACGCCCGTCTTGCCATCGCCACCTGCCGTGCGCATCGCGCTGGCCCAGTTCAACACCACGGTGGGTGATCTGGCAGGCAATGCCCAGCGCATTGTCGATTGCGCGCGCCAGGCCCATGCCGCCGGCGCCTGCCTGCTGCTGGCGCCCGAGCTGGCGCTGACCGGCTACCCGCCCGAAGACCTGCTGCTGCGCCCGGCCTTCATGCAAGCCTGCACGCGGGCGCTGGCCGATCTGGCGGCGGCGCTGGCGCCGCTGGCCGGCTTGTCGGTGGTGGTGGGGCATCCGCATCAGCTGGGCGATCAGGCCGATGTGCGCAGCAAATCGCATGCCGTGCAGCAGCGGTTCAATGCCGCGTCGGTGCTGGTGGAGGGGGCTGTTGCGGCCACTTACTTCAAGCGTGAACTGCCCAACTACCAGGTGTTTGACGAGCGCCGCTACTTTGCCTCAGGCCGGGACGCAGGGCAGGGCGCCGTGGTATTTGCCGCCGGTGGGCGCCGGTTTGGCCTGCTGATCTGCGAGGACGCCTGGTTCGACGAGCCGGCCGAGGCCGCCCGCGCCGCCGGTGCGCAGATGTTGTGCGTGCTCAATGCCTCGCCGTTCCACCTCGACAAAAGCGGTGAACGTGAGTCCCGCATGGTGCAGCGGGTGCACGCCACCGGCCTGCCGTTGCTGTACGCGCACTTGGTGGGCGGGCAGGATGAGGTGGTGTTCGACGGTGCCTCATTTGCGCTGGACGCCCAGGGCCGGGTGGCCGCCCGGGGTGCCAGCTTCGAAGACGACCTGGTGCTGCTGGACTGGCAGGCCGACGGCACGCTCACCGGCACGGTGCGGCCGGTGCCGTCGCTGGAGGCCCAGGCCTGGGCCGCGCTGGTGACTGGCGTGCGCGATTACGTCAACAAAAACGGCTTCCCGGGCATCATCATCGGCCTGTCGGGCGGGGTGGATTCAGCGCTGGTGCTGGCCATCGCGGTGGACGCCCTGGGCGCCAGCCGGGTGCGCACCGTGATGATGCCGTCGCCCTACACCGCCGACATCTCATGGATCGACGCCCGCGAAATGGCCGCCCGGCTGGGCGTGCGCTACGACGAAATATCGATCCTGCCGATGTTCGAGGCCTTCCGGGCCAGCCTGGCGGCTGAATTTGCCGGCCTGACTGAGGATGCCACCGAAGAAAACATCCAGGCCCGCATCCGCGGCACCCTGCTGATGGCGCTGTCCAACAAGTTCGGCAGCATCGTGCTGACCACCGGCAACAAAAGCGAGATGGCCACCGGCTATTGCACGCTGTACGGTGACATGGCCGGCGGTTTTGCGGTGATCAAGGACGTGGCCAAAACCCTGGTCTACCGGCTGTGCGAGTGGAAGAACCGCCAGCCCACCCGGCGCGCCGATGGCAGCACCGGCCCGGTGATCCCCGAGCGCATCATCACCCGCCCGCCGTCGGCCGAGCTGCGGCCCGACCAGACCGACCAGGACAGCCTGCCGCCTTACGAAGTGCTGGACGCCATCCTGGCGCGCTACATGGAGGACGACCAGTCGATCGAGCAGATCGTGGCGGCAGGATTCAGCGCCACCGACGTCGAGCGCGTCACCCGTCTGATCAAGATCAATGAGTACAAACGCCGCCAGTCGCCAGTGGGCATTCGCATCACCCACCGGGCTTTTGGGCGCGATTGGCGCTACCCCATCACGTCGAAGTTCCGTGCTTAAATTGAAACCGTTGACGACCTGCACCCGGAGCCCGCCATGAAACAGATCACCGCCATCATCAAGCCGTTCAAGCTCGAAGAGGTGCGCGAGGCGCTGGCCGACGTGGGCGTGTCGGGCTTGACGGTCACCGAGGTCAAAGGCTTCGGCCGCCAGAAGGGGCACACCGAGCTGTACCGCGGCGCCGAGTACGTGGTCGACTTTTTGCCCAAGGTCAAGGTCGAGGTGGTGGTCAAGGATGCGGATGTGGACCGCTGCCTGGACGCCATCGTCAAGGCGGCCAAGACCGGCAAGATAGGTGACGGCAAGATTTTTGTCACGCCGGTCGAGCAGGTGGTGCGCATCCGCACCGGTGAGACCGACGAAGCAGCGGTCTGAGCCCGCGCGCAAAGGCCCGGCCACAAAACCCGCACCTCAAACGCGGCTGAAGTCGTCGTCGCTAGGGTCGCGTTTGGCGGCCAGCAGCCGGTCCAGCAGGCGGTCAGCGTTGTCGTCGATGCACAACATGGCCAGTTGGTCGTCGCCCATGAAGCCCTCTTGCACCGAGTGGCGCAGAAACGCCAGCATTGGCAGCCAGTAGCCGCTGGTGTCGAGCAGGCCCAGCGGCCGGTCGTGGTAGCCCAGGTGGCGCCAGGTCCAGACCTCAAACAGCTCTTCAAACGTGCCGATGCCGCCCGGCATCGCGATGAAGGCGTCGCTGCGCTCGGCCATCCGTTGTTTGCGCGCATGCATGCTGGGCACCACATGCAGCTCATGCAGGCCGGCGTGGCCCACTTCCAGCTTCATCAGCGATTCGGGGATCACGCCCACCACCCGGCCGCCGGCGGCCAGCGTGGCGTCGGCCACCGTGCCCATCAGGCCGGCCCGGCCGCCGCCGTAAACCAGTTGCCAGCCGCGCCGGCCGATGGCCTGGCCCAGCGCCTGCGCCAGTGCCTGGTAGCCGGGCTTGCTGCCCAGCCGCGAGCCGCAGTAGACACAGACAGAAAAGGCCGGCGGATTTTTGTTTTCAGGCATCGCATCGCTCAAGGTCGGCATCATCCCGGTGCGGTGGGTCGCGTTGGCCGCCAGTTGATCAACCGGGTGCCACACACCGCGTCATGCCAGAACTGCCGGTCGGGCCGCAGCCAGGCCAGCGCGGCGTACGCCAGCACCCCCATGACCATGATGCTGCTGAAAGCCGCGATGCCGCTGATGCCGGCCAGGTGGGCAGTGGCCCAGGCCGGCACAAACCACAGCCAGGCCAGCAAGTAGCGCAAAAGTGCCTGCGCCTGCCGGACCGGCTGGCCATCGGCCCGCAGCAGCCGGATATGCCAGGCTTTCATGGCCACGGTTTGACCGCTGCGCGACCAGAACCAGGTGAAGTAGATGGCCAGCGTGATGAACAAAAACGCCTGCAACCCGGTTTTGCCCTGTAGCGCGTGGCGCTGCTGGGTGAGGGTTGAAAAAAGCAGGCCGGCGGCCATCAGCACACCAAAAAGCAGCACGCCCTCATAGACAAAAGCCGCCAATCGCCGCCGCAGGCCCGGCGTGGCCATGTTTTCTGCCATGGCCGCCAGGTTGTCCGGTGGGCCGGGCGCCGGGCCGCCACCCATCGGCGGGGCGACCGGGCCATCGCCCACAGCGCCCCTGCCGGCGCTCATGGCAGGCGCGGCGACGATGCGGCGGCTTGCGGGCCGCGTTGCGGCAACAGCGTGCGGCCGTCCACCTGGCCCGGCTTGGCGGCAATCTTCGGCTGGCCCGGCTGGTGGTGGGCCGGTGGCACGGCGGCAGTGGTCATCAGCGTGGTGGTGGCGCCGGGTTTGGCCTGCACCAACGTGGGTGCGACTTGCTTGGGCAGAGGCGCCGACGCCGACGGGCGTGCCGCCGCGCTGGATTTGCTCTGCATGGCGCCCGGCCCGGACGCTGCCGCGCCGGCCGGGCGCGCCGGTTCGTCGGGCCGCCGGTTGCGGTCGGCCAGCGCCTTGCGCTCGTCGTCGGGCAGGGCTTGGTAGGCCTCCCATCGGGCCTGCTTCTGCTCGGGTGAAAACTGCTTGGATTCCTGGTAGGACAAGCGCGCCCGGCCGCGCTCGACCGGGCTCATGCGGGCCCACTCCGCCATGCGCTGTTGCACCCGCTGCTGGTCGGCCGGCGGCATGGCCGGAAACCGGGCGGCAACCTCCAGCCACTTTGATTTGCGTGGCGCGTCGATCATGGACCAGTCGCGCTCCAGTGGCCCGAGCGCGGTGCGCTGCTGGGCGGTCAGGCTGGCCCATGTCGGCCCGCTGGGGGCGGCCGTGCGCCCGGCGCTGCTGGCCGCCGCAGTGCCGGTCGCCTGCGCCCACACCGGTGAAACCACCAGGCCCGCCAAACCCACACCAAGGGCGGCTAGCAGCCAAGCCAAGCCGGCACGCAAAATCACGGCCCGACCACCCTCAAGGGGCCTCGGCGCTGCGCAAGAACTCGGTGAAGCCCGGGTCGCCGTAGGCGGCCGGCGGCAGCTCATCGGCCAACAGGGCGCTGTCGATCTCGGCAGCGGCGTTGATCTGCTCAAAGTCATGGTGATGCTGGATCAGCACCAGCCCGGCCACCAGCACCACCAGCGGCAAGGCCGAGGCCAGCCGAAGCCACAACGACGGTGGGCCTCCCAGCACCGCCGACCGCCCGGCACTGCCGACGATCTGCGGCGCCACCGCCACGGCGGCGGCGCGGCGCTGCTGCCGGGCCACCGCCAGCGCCCGCTCGCGGCCAAAACGCAGGCGCTCGGTGATGTCGTGGGGCAAGGCGTCGGCGCCCTGGCTCAGCGCGGCGGCCAGGCGCAAGGCCACCTGGCCTTGCAGCGACTCAAGGTGCAGTGCCGCAGGCGGCATTGACAGCGATGGGTGGGTCTTGTTCACGGCGCGATTCCCTTGATTCGAAGTGCCTTGGCCAGGGCGTGCACCGCCCGCGAGCAGTGCGTCTTGACGCTGCCCTCCGAGCAGCCCATGACCGATGCCGTTTCAGCAACATCCAGTTCCTCCCAGTAACGCAGCAGGAAGGCCTCGCGTTGACGTCCCGGCAATTCGGCCACCTGGGCTTCGATCAATAGCAAAATCTGTGACCGGGCGACGGTGTCAGCCGCGCTCTCAGCGCCCAGCATGCCTTCGGCGGACTCCAGGCTCTCCAGCAAATCGAACTCGCCGTCGCTGGGATCGACATCAAAATCCGACATGTTCTTGAGCACCGAGTTCCGCACCTTCTGGCGGCGGAAGTAATCCATCGTCGCGTTGGACAGGATGCGCTGGAACAGCAAGGGCAACTCGGCCGCCGGCCGATCAGCGTATTTGTCAGCAAGCCGGATCATCGAGTCCTGCACCACATCGAGCGCCGCATCGTCGTCACGCACCGCGTACACGGTGCGCTTGAAGGCGCGCTTCTCAACGCTTTTGAGGAAATCCGAGAGTTCTTTGTCGCTCGCCAAAACTGATCCGCTGCACCCGGTTTGGGGCGGTCCATTGCCACCCAGAATTATGGCACCGTGGTGCATGCGCACCGCGCTGGGCCGGGGCAGCGGGCCGCGCTGGTGCAATAATGCTGCTTCGCACAAAGCGACACTGGTCTGAAGCCGGCCTGCCCACCCGAGCGGGCCGCTTGTTTTTGATCTCACTGGCCCCGCATCCGCCTCACGAGGGCGCGAGAAGGCGCACCGATGGATTTTCGTCAGAGAAATTCACAGAGGTTTTGAATGGACATGTCTTCCGCAGAAGTCAAGCGTGCCGCCCTGGCATCGCCGCCCGCCCCATCCCCGTTTGTCTCATCATCGCCTGAGCTCAATGGCTCGGAGATTCTCGTGCGCTGCCTGCAGGCCGAGAACGTCAAGTTCATGTGGGGCTACCCTGGCGGGGCGGTGCTCTA
>JANMKO010000802.1:0-1586 GCA_031372085.1 Betaproteobacteria bacterium | reverse complement strand
GACGCCTTGACCGAAAAAACAAAACCATCCGGTGTGGCATCACGCCATTTGGCAAAGGTGGCGGGTTGCTGAGAACGGTAATACGTGCTGTTGATCTCGATGGCATTGAGCTGGCGGCTGGCATATTCCAGCTCGCGGGCTTTGGGCCAGCCGGCGGGGTAGAAGTTGTTGCGCCAGGGCTCGAATGTCCAGCCGCCGATGCCGACGCGGATAACTCCGGGGGGGATTGCACGCATCCGTTGTCCTTGCTGGGTTGGCCTGTGCTCGGCGCTGCCCGGGCCACGCCACGGTTTTGATCGGCTCGATGATGCCGTGGCCGCAGGACCAAGACAACTGCGGCCGTGCGCAGCGGCCAGCCTGCTCGCCTCAAATCTTGGCACCAATGACCGAAATCTGTCGCAAGTCGATGCAGCCGTTGGCCTCGGCGGTGCCGTTGACCGTTTTGTCTTCAGCCTGAAGCAATGCGACCGTCGCGCTGAACGCCACGCTCAAACCCAAACTAGCCATGAAAACAAATCGTGAAACCGTGGTCGGCCCGATTTGCGGATGACGATGGCCCTGGTCCGCACGCGCGCAGGGCCCGCGCCGCTGGCAGGCCGGCCTGGCCCGCGCTGCCGAGATCGAGATCGGCGGCACCGGCAATGCGCTGGGCACGATGCGCCTGCTGGGCGATGCCTACACCCGGCAGCACTCCGGTACCACTGTCCGAGAAACGCGCGCTGCGGGCCCTGGCGGTGGACGGTGTCGAGCCCACGGCGGCCAACGGCGCGGCTGGCAAGTACCCCTCGTCAAACGCTTTTTCTTCATCACCCGGGCCGAGCCGTCGGCCGCCGTGCAGCGCTTCATCGGCTTCACCCAGTCGCCCGCCGGGCGCGACATCCTGGTCAGCGCCGGCCACTGGATTACCGGCGATTGACCGCTGAGTGATCAGCACCGCGTTCTTGAACTACCAGGCGATGCTGGCCGAGCGCGGCGGTGCACCGCTGACCTGCGCCATCAACCTGTCGGGCACGTCGATCAATGCCGAAGGGTTTCTTGATGTTGTGCGCCAGCAGGCGGCCCGGCATGCGCTGCCGCCACGCGCCATCTGCTTTGAGATCACCGAGACGGTGGCCATCAACAACATGCGCAACGCGGCCGAGTTCATCCGCGAATGCAAGGCGCAGGGTTTTTGTTTGCGCTCGACGACTTTGGCACCGGCACCAGCTTGTTCGGTGACCTCAAAAACCTGCCCGTGGACTATTTGAAGATCGACGGCGGCTTTGTGAAGAACCTGGCGCGTGACGAAATCGACAAGGCCATGACCGAGACCATCCACCGCATCGGCCACATCATGGGCATCAAGACGGTGGCCGAGTACGCCGAGAACGACCACATCATCGACGCGCTGCGCTCCGGCTCGATGGGGGTGGACTACGCCCAGGGCTACGGCGTGTGCAAACCGATGCCGTTGTTCGCGCCGGTGCCGCCGCCAGCGTGCGACGCTCAGGTTGCGGGCGCCGGGGCCGATACACCAGACAGCGTCAACGTCGGCGCACGGCCCAGCCATCCGGCCCCCGCAGGATGGCAGCGGCCTTGCCCACACG
>JANMKO010000797.1:0-3652 GCA_031372085.1 Betaproteobacteria bacterium | reverse complement strand
GCGCTGCTTGTGGCCCCAGACCCGGTTTTCTTGCAGCGCCATCGGCAGCGGCCGGCCCTGGGCCACGGCCGCCTTCACCCGCTTCAGGCCGGTGATGGCGTCGGCCAGGTGCCAGTGCACCAGCACGGCGGCCTCGCCCTCAGCGCGCAAGCCGTCCAGCATGCGCAGCACCCGGGCGGTGTGGCCCGCCAGCGCCGCCTCGGCCAGTTTGGACACGTCGTAGCGCGCCACGTTCAGCACCGCCGATTCCACTTGGTCGAAGCCCAGCTCACCCACCGGGTACAACAGCGCCAGCTTTTGCAGCTCTTGGTGGGCGGCCAGCAGATTGCCCTCCACTCGGTCGGCAAAAAAAGCCAGCGTGTGCTGGCCGGTCTCGCCCTCGGCCACGCGCTGGCCTTGCGCAGCCAGGCGGCGGGCGATCCAGGCGGGCAGCGCGTGGCGGTCCACCGGCTCCAGCTGCAATGTCACGCCAGCGGTATCGAGCGCCGTGAACCAGGCACTTTGCTGCTGCTGCCGGTCCAGCTTGGGCAGGTGCACCAGCGTGACCACGTCGTCGGACAAATGTGCGCAGTAGCGCTGCAAGGCGTCAGAGCCGTCTTTGCCGGGCTTGCCGCCGGGGATGCGGATCTCGATCAACTGGCGCTCGGCAAACAGGCTCATCGCCTGCGCCGCACCGAGCAGCCCCGACCAGTCGAAATGCGTGCCGCTGACGACAAACACCTGGCGCTCGGTGTGGCCGGCGGCGCGCGCGGCGGCGCGGATCGCATCGCCCGCCTCTTGCGCCAGCAGCGGCTCGTCGCCGTGCACGGTGTACACCCGCTTCAGGCCCCGCGCCAGGTGGGCGGGCAGTTGGTCGGCGCGCAGTGGCATGGCGGCGCTCAGCCCCGGGGCGCGCTGGCGGCGGCGGGTGGGGTCGAAGGTGTGGCCGAAGGTGCGGTGGAAGGTGCGGCGGCGGGTGCGGTGGACGATGCGGCGGCGGGGGTGGCAGGCAGCGCCGGCCGCACCTGGGCCAGCCGGCCCAGCACCTGCTGCACGATGTCGGCCTGCATCGCGGCGTAGATTTCGGCCTCTTCCTGCGCCTTGGCCAGCGCAAAGGTCTCGCTGTAGCTCAGGTCGCGTGACAGCCGCAGCTCGGTGGCCGGCATCAGCTCACGCCCACCGGGCGTGGCCAGGCGAAACTCGACCTTCAAGCGCAGTTGCAGCTCACGCACCTGGCCCGACGCCGTAGACGCCACCACGCTTTTTTCACGCTGGTCGGTCAGCACTTGCAGCAGCACCTCGGCCTGGGCCGGCGCGTCCACCACCTGCGCCACCGCCGCCAGCCGGCTGCGCAACTCAGCGGCCAGCGGGGAGCGGGGCGCAAAACCAACCAGCGCGATGCGCGAAAACGGCAGCGGCGGGGTCTGGCGCAGCGCAAAGCCGCAGGCTGCCAACAGCGGCAGGCCGGCCAACCCGGCGGCCGAACCGGCGCACAACAGCAGGCGCCGCTGCATCAAACCACCAGGTTGACCAGGCGGCCCGGCACGATGATGATTTTTTTGGCCGGCAAGCCGCCCGAGAACCGGGCGAACTCGGGTGAGCCCAGCGCGGCAGACTCGATGGCGGTCCGGTCGGCGCCGGCCGGCACGCTGATCGCGCCCCGGTGCTTGCCGCTGACTTGCAGCACCAGCTCGATCTGGTCTTGCCGCAGCGCCGATTCGTCCACCGCCGGCCAGGACGCATCGAGCAGATCGCCCAGGCTGGCGGCATAGCCCAGCGCCACCCACAAGCCGTGGGCGATGTGCGGGCAGGCCGGGTACAGGCAACGCAGCAGCACAGACATGCCCTCGCGCAGCACGGCGCCATCACCCGCGTTGGCGTCGGGTTTGAAGCCGTCCAGCGCGTTGAGCAGCTTCATCGCACCCGACACCACCGTGTTGTAGTGCATGCGCTGGTAGTCATGGCTGATCTGGCGCAGCACGCTGTGCACCTCACGGCGCAAATCCTGGGCGGCGGGGCGCAAGCTGGCGGATGGGCTGGATGGCAGCCCCGGCGCCGCGCTGGCCGCTTGCAGCAGCGCGGCGTGTTTGACGCCAAAGCCCCACACCCGCTTCAAGAACCGGTGCGCGCCCTCAACGCCGGCATCGTTCCACTCCAGCGTCTGCTCGGGCGGGGCGGCAAACATCACAAACAGCCGGGCGGTGTCAGCGCCGTACTGGTCGATCAGCGCCTGCGGATCCACGCCGTTGCTCTTGGACTTGGACATCGTGCCCAGGCCCTCGTAATCCACCGCCGAGCCGTCGGCCTTGAGCCGGGCGCCGGTGATCTTGCCGGCCTCGTCACGCACGTCCTGCACGTCGTGCGGCCAGAAATAATCGATGCCGCCCTTGTCGCCCCGGCGTGAGTAGATGCGGTTCAGCACCATGCCCTGCGTCAGCAATTTGGTGAACGGCTCACTGAACGTGACCAGGCCCAGATCGCGCATCACCTTGGTCCAGAAGCGGGCGTACAGCAGGTGCAGGATGGCGTGCTCTTCACCGCCGATGTACTGGTCGATCGGCATCCAGTAATCAACCCGCGCGTCCGTCATGGTGTCGGCAGCAGGGTCGCCTGCGCGGCCGGCAGGCTGCGCATTGCAGTACCGCATGAAGTACCACGCGCTGTCCACAAAGGTGTCCAGCGTGTCGGTCTCACGGCGCGCCGGCTGGCCGCAGGTGGGGCAGGCCACGTTCAAGAAGTCAGCGCGCTTGTGCAGCGGGTTGCCGCTGCCGTCGGGGATGCAATCCTCGGGCAGCACCACGGGCAAGTCGGCCTCGGGCACCGGCACCGCGCCGCAGCCGGGCTTGGCATCAGTTCCGCAGTGGATGATCGGTATCGGCGTGCCCCAGTAGCGCTGCCGGCTGACGCCCCAGTCGCGCAACCGCCAGGTGGTTTTTGTCTGGCCCAGGTTTTTGTCGGCCAGCAGCCCGGCCACCCGGGCCACCGCCGGCTTGAAGGGCAGGCCGTCGAGAAACTCGAAGCCCGGGCCTGAATTGACACAGCGCCCGCGCTGCTTGTCGGCGTAGTGGTCGGCCCAGGCGCTGGTTGAAAACGCCTCACCGTCCACCGCCACCACTGGCTTGATGGCCAGGCCGTATTTCTGGGCAAACACAAAATCGCGCTCGTCATGCGCCGGCACGCCCATCACCGCGCCGTCGCCGTAGGCCATCAGCACGTAGTTGCCCACCCACACCGCCACCGCCTCACCGGTGAGCGGGTGCTGCACTGTCAAGCCGGTGCGCACGCCCTTTTTCTCTTGTGTGGCCAGCTCGGCCTCGGTGGTGCCGCCGCTGCGGCAATCGGCGATGAAGGCCGCCACGCCGGGCTGGCCGGCCGCCGCATGCAGCGCCAGCGGGTGCTCGGGCGCCACAGCGCAGAAGGTCACGCCCATGATGGTGTCGGCCCGGGTGGTGAACACCCACAGCCGGCCGTCGCCGATCAGCGTGCCGGCGGCGTCGGTGATCTGATGCGGGAAGGCAAAGCGCACGCCCTCGCTCTTGCCGATCCAGTTCTGCTGCATCAGCCGCACCCGCTCGGGCCAGCCGGCCAGGTAGTTCGGGTCTTGCGGGTTGCTCACCGCCGACAGCAGCTCATCCGCGTACTGCGTCATCTTCAGGTAGTAGCCGGGGATTTC
>JANMKO010000763.1:0-7685 GCA_031372085.1 Betaproteobacteria bacterium | reverse complement strand
TAGCCGGGCAGGCTGTCGGGGTTGGGGCCGACATCGGTGGCGCCCTGCACGTTGTCATGGCCGCGAAAGATGTTGGTGCCGCCGCCGCTCTTGCCCACATTGCCCAACGCGAGTTGCAGCAGGCACGAGGCCCGCACGATGGCATTGCCGATGGTGTGCTGGGTCTGGCCCATGCACCAGACGATGGTGCTGGGCCGGTTCTCGGCCATCGTCTTGGCCACTTTGTAGCAGGTGGCTTCGTCCACGCCGCAGGCTTCTTCAACCGCTGCCGGCGTCCATTTGGCCAGGCACTCTTCGCGCACCTTGTCCATGCCGTACACCCGGTCGGTGATGTACTGCTTGTCTTCCCAGCCGTTCTTGAAGATGTGGTGCATCACGCCGAACAGGAACGGAATATCAGAGCCCGAGCGGATGCGCACATAGTCATCGGCCTTGGCCGCCGTGCGGGTGAAGCGCGGATCAACCACGATCATCTTGCAGCCGGCCTCTTTGGCATGCAGCATGTGCAGCATCGACACCGGATGCGCCTCAGCCGCATTGCTGCCGATGTACAGCGCAGCTTTTGAGTTCTGCATGTCGTTGTAGGAGTTGGTCATCGCGCCATACCCCCACGTATTGGCGACGCCGGCCACCGTGGTGCTGTGGCAGATGCGGGCCTGGTGGTCGGTGTTGTTGCTGCCCCAGAAGCTGATCCACTTGCGCAGCAAATACGCCTGCTCGTTGTTGTGCTTGCTGCTGCCGACGACAAAGATCGAATCAGGCCCGCTCTGCTTGCGCAGATCGAGCATCTTGGCGCTGATCTCATTCAGCGCCTGGTCCCACGAGATGCGCTCGTACTTGGTGCCTACCAGCTTCATCGGGTACTTCAGCCGGTACTCACCGTGGCCGTGCTCACGCAGTGCCGCGCCCTTGGCGCAGTGCGCGCCCAGGTTGATGGGCGAATCAAACACCGGCTCTTGGCGCACCCAGACGCCGTTCTCGACCACCGCATCGACCGCGCAGCCCACCGAGCAGTGGCCACACACCGTGCGTTTGACTTCCACTTTCTTGGCCGCGCCACCGGCGGCCTTGGCGGCATCGGCGGCCTGCACCTTTTTGACCAGCAGCAACTGCGAGGCGGCAATGCCGGCGCCGACACCCAGGCCGGAGCGACGCAAAAAGGCGCGCCGGTCCATCGTGGGGATGGTGCGCGAGATGCCACGCGACAGGCTGGCCACCAGGCTGGACGCGGCGCTGCCGGTGGACAGTGACGAAGGGGTTTTGCGGGTCAGCAACATGAGGGGGCTCCGGCGTCAGACCTTGGCGGTTTGGTAGTAGCGCTGCACGTGGGCGGTGAGCTGGTAGCCGCCGCCGGCCGCGGGCGCGGCTTTGGCGTCGGCAGCGGCCAGCGGCGTGGCCGGCTGCACCAGTGGCAGCGCGGCGGCCACAGCGGCCAGCGCGCCAGCGGTGCCGGCACCGGCAAACAGGCGGCGGCGAGACACGGGGGTGGCAGTGGTTTTGCTCATCAGGGGCTCCAGGTGGTCAAGCCTTGCACGGGCCTGCATATCATCAAAACGTATTAGGGGGCCGTGTTTACCCGCTGGCAATCGGGGTGCGCCCGGGGCGGTCAGCGACAAGTTGTCGCGGTGGGGTTGCCAGGCTGTCGGCGCGGCGGTTGTGGCGTTGTGGCCAACCCCAGCGTGCGCAGCGCAGGCCGTGCGCATTTCTACAATGCAGCGCTTTTTGGGCTCATCCGCCATGCCACAGCCCGTTGATGCCGGCCTGACCCCGCCAGACCACTGGCCGCTGGCAGCGGTGCTGGTGGTGGACGACGAGCCCGGCATGCGCCACTTCTTGCAAAAAACGCTGGCCCTGCGCGTCGGCCAGGTGCACTGCGCTGAGTCGGCCGAGCAGGCTGATTTGCTGGTGCAGCGCCACCGCTTCGACCTGGTGGTGCTCGACATCACCCTGCCCGGCCAAAGCGGCATCGCCTGGCTGAGCGCGCTGCGCGAGCGCGGTTTTGCCGGTGAGGTGGTGCTGATCACCGCCTTCGCCGATCTTGAGACCGCCATCGCCGCGCTGCGCGCCGGGGCCAGTGACTTCATCCTGAAGCCGTTTCGGGTGACACAAATCCTGAACGCGCTGCGGCAAGGCCTGGAGCGCGCGCTGCTGCGGCGCGAGAACTGGGTGCTGCGGCGCAATTTGCAGCAGCGCACACCGGCGGCCGACGGCCTGGTGGGCGGCTCCATCGCCATCAAGGGCCTGCAAGCCGCGCTGCATCGGGTGGCCGGGGTCAACAGCACGGTGTTGCTCAATGGCGAGTCGGGCACCGGCAAAGAGCTGGCGGCGCTGGCATTGCACCGCCACAGCGGGCGCGCCGCCGGCCCTTTTGTACCGGTCAACTGCGCCACCTTGCTGCCCGGGCTGATCGACAGTGAGCTGTTTGGCCAGGCCCCCGGCCATCATGGCCAACCCGGCCGGCCCGGCCAGGATGGCCAGGGGGGCCGCGATGGGTTGTTTGTCTACGCCCAGGGCGGCACGCTGTTTCTCGATGAGATCGGTGAGCTGCCGCTGCCCCAGCAAGCCACCTTGCTGCGGGTGCTGGAGGACCGCCACATCCGCCCGGTGGGCAGTGAGCAGCAGATTCCGGTGGATGTGCGCATCGTTGCCGCCACCCACCGCCGGCTGGCCGACGAGGTGGCGGCCGGGCGCTTCCGCAAAGATCTGTACTACCGGCTGCAGGTGGTGGAGATCAACCTGCCGCCGCTGCGCGCCCACAAAGAGGACATCGCCGCGCTGGTGGCGCACTTCATCCACACGCTGGCGCCCAAGCTCGGCGTGCCGGTGATCGAGGTCAGTGACGACGAGCTGCGCTACCTGCAGCAATATGAATGGCCGGGCAATGTGCGTGAGTTGCGCAACCTGATCGAGCGCTCACTGATCCTGGGCGCGTTGAACGTGTCGGCGCTGTACCAGGGCCTGGCGCGGCAGGACGGCCGGGCGGTGATGGCAGGCCCGCCGGCCAACACGGTGGCCGTGGGCAGGGCGGCGCCCACGCCCACCCCCACCGACCTGCAAACCCTGGAAAAGCAGCACATCGTGGCCGTGCTGCACAGCGTGGCCGGCGACAAGACCCGGGCCGCCGTGCTGCTGGGCATCTCGCGCCGCACGCTGGAGCGGCGGGTGGCGGAATGGGCGCACGGGGTCGCGTGAGGTTTCAGCAGCCGGGTCGCTTCGCGGCCTGGCCGATCCGCCGCAAGCTGCTGGCCATGGTGCTGCTGCCGCTGCTGGGTGTGCTGCCGCTGCTGGGCGTGGTGCTGCTGGTGTGGGGCAATGCCGCGCTCGACCGGTTGCTGATCACCAAGGTGCGGGCCGATCTGGCCGTGGCGCACGGCTATTTTGAGCGTGTGCTGGGTGAGGTAGCGGCCAGCACCGGCGCGGTGGCCGATTCACAAGCGCTGCATGCCGCGCTGACCACCGCCGCCGGGCCCGACCGCGCGGCGCTGCAAGCCTTGCTGGGCCGCTTCAAAGCCCGTGAGGGGCTGGATTTCATCAACCTGCGCACGGCAGACGGCCGGCTGCTGCAAGCCGATTTTGACGGCGCCAGCGACGCCGCCGTAGACACCGCCGCACTGCCCGCTCAAGACGCCCAAGGCCGTAGCACCGCCAGCGTGGCAGTGCTGCGGCCCGGCCAGCAAGGCCTGCTGTCACCGGCGCTGCGCGCCCGGGTGGCTGTGCCGCTGGTGGCCACCCAGAAAGCCCAGCCCACCCAGCGCCGGCAGGAGGATCGGGCGCTGGTGGTGCGCGCCGCCGCCCCGGTGCGCGCGGCCGACGGCCGGCTGCTGGGCTGGGTGCAGGCGGGGGTGTTGCTGAACCGCAACCTGCCCTTCATCGACCACATCAACCAGATCGTCTACCCCGACGGCGCCTTGCCGTTTGGCAGCCAGGGCACGGCCACGCTGTTTTTGGACGATGTGCGCATCAGCACCAATGTGCGGCTGTTTGACGGCGCGGTGCGCGGCCAGGGTGAGCAGCGCGCCATCGGCACGCGGGTGTCGATGGCGGTGCGCGACGCAGTGCTGGGCCGGGGCGACACCTGGCTGGACCGGGCGTTTGTGGTCAACGACTGGTATGTCTCGGCCTACCAGCCGCTGGCTGATGCGGCCGGGGTGCGCGTGGGCATGCTCTACGTCGGCTACCTGGAGCGGCCCTTCACCTGGCTGAAGTACGGCGTGCTGGCCGGCATCGGCGTGGTGTTTTTTGGCGTGATGCTGGTGGCCGCGCTGCTGTGTGCGCGCTGGGCCCGGCTGATTTTTCATCCGCTGGAGCAGATGGCCGCCACGATGGCACTGGTGGAGGGCGGCGCACTGGCCGCGCGCGTGGGTCCGGTGGCCAGCGGGGACGAGATCGGTGCGCTGGCCGGCCACCTCGACCATTTGCTGGACACGCTGGCCGCGCAAACCGCCGCCTTGCAGCGCGGCAACGCCGAGCTGGACGCCAAAGTGGCTGAGCGCGGCGCCGCCCTGCACGCCGCCCAGGCCCAGTTGCTGCGCACCGAGAAACTGGCCGCCGTGGGCCAGTTGACGGCCAGCATCGCGCATGAGGTGAACAACCCGATCGCGGTGATCCAGGGCAACCTCGACCTGGTGCGTGAGCTGCTGGGCGCTGCCGCGCTGCCGGTGCAAGCCGAGCTCAAGCTGGTCGATCAGCAGATTGAGCGCATGCGGCTGATCGTCACCCAACTGCTGCAATTTGCCCGGCCGGCCGAGTTTGCCGGCTACCTGAGTGCGGTAGACGCCGGCCAGGCACTGGACGATGGCCTGGTGCTCACCGGCCACCTGCTGGCGCGCAGCGGCATCACCGTGCTGCGCGACTTTGCCGCCACGCGCAGCGCCGGCATCAACCGGCAAGAGCTGCAACAGGTGCTGGTCAACCTGCTGGTCAACGCCATCCACGCCATGCCCGACGGCGGCACCTTGACCCTGGCCACCGCCGATTGGCAGGCGCCGGGCGGCGCGCCGGGGGTGCGCATCCGCGTCACCGACACCGGCCCGGGCCTGGGCGACGAGCTGCTGCGCGCGCTGTTCCAGCCCTTCGTCACGCGCAAAAAAGACGGCACCGGCCTGGGCCTGTGGATCAGCCGCAGCCTGGTGGAGCGCTACGGCGGTGACATCCTGGCGCACAACCGGCCGCCGGCCGACGGCCCGGGCGCGGTGATCAGCGTGCTGCTGCTGAGCGAGCCGGCGCTGGCCGCGCCGGCGTAGGTTGGGCAAGCCGGCGCGGGCTGCGCCGGCATGGGTTGAGCAAGCCGGCGCTGGCCGCGCCGGCATGGGTTGCGCAAGCCGGCGCTGGCCGCGCCGGCTAGACGCGGGCTAGACTCCGCCAGTTATGCAGGCGCGTCCTCACTTTCCGGTGGCCGTGGTGATCGAGCGTCACCGGCAGCCCAATGTCTGGGAGGCCTGGGGCTTTCGCATCGCCGAGGTGGTGATCGACGAGGGCGGCTTTGGCGACGGCCCGCGCGTGCTGCGCGACGACGGCCGGCTGGCGCAAGTGCTGCACCCGGGCCTGACGGTGACGTTGCACCGCGACGAGGCCGAGGGCTATTACCTCAACCTCACCTCCGGCGCGCCGGTCTGGTTTGTCATGTGGCGCATCGACGAGGACGACCCGTCGCGGGCCTGGCCCGAGCTGGTCACCCTGTCGTACAACGAGGCCGGCCGCTTGCTGGACGCGCAAGAGCGGGTGGACAACCTGCCGCTGCCCGACGAGATCTGCGCGCTGCTGCAAAGCTTTGTCGATGTGCACTACCAGCCCGAGGTCAAGCAGCGGCGCCGGCCGCAATCCTTCAAACCACCGGGGCAGCGCTGATGGCCAAGCTGCCCGCCGACGCGCCGCCCGACGGCGACAGCGGCTTTTTGTCGCGCTGGTCGCGCCGCAAAGCCCAGGTGCGGCAGGGCGATGTGCCGGTGCAGCCGGAGCGGGCGGCCACGCTGGCCGTGCCGGTGCCGGTGCCAGCCGCGCCGTTGGCCGGGCCGGCGTTGCTGCCGCTGCCGGCCGCCGGGCCGGCAGCACCTGGCGAGACTGCGCCTGGCGAGACTGCACCTGCCGAGACCGCACCTGCGCCGCCGCCCCCGCCCCCGCCCCCGCCCACGCTGGCCGATGTGGCCGCGCTCACCCGCGACTCTGACTACGCCCGGTTCGTCGCGCCGGGGGTGGATGTCGGCATCAAGAACGCGGCGCTGAAAAAGCTGTTCACCGACCCGCACTTCAACATCATGGACCGGCTCGACACCTACATCGACGACTACGGCCAACCCGATCCGCTGCCCGCCGGTATGTTGCGGCAGATGGCGCAATCGCAGTTTCTGGGCTTGTTCACCGACGACGAAGACAAGCCGCCCGCCATCCACCCCGCCGTCCATCCCGGCGCCGATCCCAGCGCCGATGCTCGCGCCGATCCCCGCGCCGAAGCCCTCGCCGAACGCCTGCCCGACCCCCCCGTTGACCCCCTCGCCTGCCCAGCGCCCACCCCCGATGAAGACCCTGATCTGCGATTGCAACCAAACGCTGCCGCTGGACCGTCCCGCACTGGCCAAAGCGCTGAGCCAGACACCGGGCGCCAGCACTGACGGCCTGGCCGACGCGCACAGCCTGCTGTGCCGGCGTGAGGCGGCCGCCTTCCAGCGCGCGGCCATCAGCACGGGGCACAGCGCCGAGCCGCTGCTGATCGGCTGCACCCAAGAAAGCCGGCTGTTTCTGGATCTCAACGCGCAGACCGAGGGCGCGGCGCCCACCGCTGTGCGGCCGATCCACTTTGTCAACCTGCGTGAGACCGGCGGCTGGTCGCGCGACGGCGCCCAAGCCACGCCCAAACTGGCTGCGCTGATCGCCGCCGCCCAACTGCCTGACCCTGAGCCGGTGGGCACCGTAGCCTACCGCTCCGCCGGCCGCTGCCTGGTGATCGGCGGGGCGGACGCGGCCGAGCGTGCCGCCGCACTGCTGGCCGACAAGCTGGACGTCAGCCTGCTGATCGACGGCCCGGGCGGCGCGCTGGCCCAGGCCCACCGCCACGCCGCGCACAGCGGCCGGCTGGCCCGGCTCAGCGGCTGGCTGGGCGCGTTTGAGGCGCAGTGGACATCCAGCAACCCGATCGACCTGGACATCTGCACCCGCTGCAATGCCTGCATCGACGCCTGCCCCGAGGGCGCGATCGATTTCAGCTACCAGATCGACCTGGCTGCCTGCAAAAGCCACCGCGACTGTGTGCGGGTGTGTGAGGCGGCCGGCGCGATAGATTTTCAGCGCGCGCCGCAAACCGTGAACGAGCGCTTCGACCTGGTGCTGGACTTGCGCGCCACCCCCGCCTTCAGCCAACACCAGCCGCCGCAAGGCTATTTCCACGTCGCCGGGGCGGCGCCGGCCACCCTGATGCCCGCCGTGCTGGCGCTGCGCGAGTTGACAGGGGAGTTTGAAAAACCGCGCTTCTTCAACTACCGGCAAAACCTGTGCGCGCACAGCCGCAACCAGCAGATCGGCTGCACCGCCTGCATCGATGTGTGCTCGGCCCAGGCCATCCGCAGTGACGCCACGCTCAAAGGCAAGCTGCAAGGCAAAAGCCGGGGCGCGATGCCCGGTGCGGCGCCGCCCGGCGCGCCGGCCGGGCAGGGCGGCGGGGTGATCGTCGAGCCGCACCTGTGCGTGGGCTG
>JANMKO010000757.1:0-2580 GCA_031372085.1 Betaproteobacteria bacterium | reverse complement strand
TTCAACACCACCGTCGAGGCGGTGACCACCGAGCAGCGGCGCTACGCCAAGACCATCAACTTCGGGCTGATTTACGGCATGGGCGCGTTTGGCCTGGCGCAGGCGCTGGGCATCGAGCAAAAAGCCGCGCGCGATTACATCGAGCGCTACTTTGCGCGCTTTGCCGGCGTCAAGCGCTACATGGACGACACCAAGGCCAGCGCGGCGGCCACCGGCTATGTTGAAACGCTGTTTGGCCGGCGCATCGAGTTGCCCGAGATTCGTGGCGGCAACGGCCCGCGCCGCGCTGGCGCCGAGCGCCAGGCCATCAACGCACCGATGCAGGGCACGGCGGCTGATCTGATCAAGCTGGCGATGATCGCGGTGCAGGCCGCACTGGACGCCGAAGGCAAACAAACCGCCATCGTGATGCAGGTGCATGACGAGCTGGTGTTTGAGGTGCCCGACGCTGAGCTGGCCTGGGTGCGCAGTGAGGTGCCCCGGCTGATGGCCGGCGTGGCGCAGTGGCGTGTGCCGCTGCTGGCCGAGGTGGGCGTGGGCAACAACTGGGACCAGGCGCACTGAGGCCGCCGCTGCATTGGCTTGTGGTGCCGGGATGAGTGGGTAGCGCTAGGGCGGGTGGTTTGCCGACGTGGCAAGCGCCTGCCGGCTGTCACAAAAAGGCATTGAAACCTTCATAGACTGTGGGTGATGAATGACATGACCCAGGTGACGGTGAATCAGCCTGCGCTGCTCAACCGCGAGCGCGCCATCCTGGCCTTCAACCGCCGGGTACTGGCCCAGGCCCAACGCACCGACGTGCCGCTGCTGGAGCGGCTGCGCTACATCACCATCGTGTCGTCCAACATGGACGAGTTTTTTGAGGTGCGCTTTGCCGACGCGCTGGAGGCCATGCGCAACGCCACCGCCGATGACGACCCGCAGCGTGAGGCACTGCGCCAGGCGGCGCTGGAGGCGCATGCGCTGATCGACGAGAAGTACACCGTCTTCAACCACGAGGTGATGCCGGCGCTGGCCGCGCTGGGCATCGCCATCATCAACCACGCCGAGCGCAGCGACGCCCAGCGCGCCTGGGTGGCCAAGTACTTCGAGACCCAGGTGCAGCCGCTGCTGCTGCCCGTGGGGCTGGACCCGGCGCACCCGTTTCCGCAGGTGGCCAACAAGTCGCTC
This sequence comes from Betaproteobacteria bacterium, assembly GCA_031372085.1. Classification (GTDB taxonomy): domain Bacteria; phylum Pseudomonadota; class Gammaproteobacteria; order Burkholderiales; family Burkholderiaceae_C; genus Pseudaquabacterium. The sequence continues at coordinate 1,410 of JANMKO010000757.1, read as the reverse complement.
AACTTCATCGTCAAGCTGGGCGGGCGCGATGCCTTTGGCCGCGACAACTCGATCGCCATCGTCAAGGTGCCACGGGCGCTGCCCCGGGTGATTCAACTGCCGGCCTCGGTTTGCGCACCCGGCACGCAAGGCTTTGTGCTGCTCACCAGCGTGATCCGGGCGCACCTGGAGGCGCTGTTTGGTGATCGGCCGGTGCAGGCGTTCTCACAGTTCCGCGTCACGCGGGATTCTGAGCTGGAGGTTGATGAGGATGACTTGACCAACCTGCGCCAGGCGATGCGCAGCGGGCTGACCACCCGCCATTACGGCCAGGCCATCCGGCTGGAGGTGGTGGCCAGTTGCCCTGAGCCGCTGTGGCGCCTGCTGCTCGACCAGTTTGCGCTGCCGCTGGCCGCGCTCTACCTGGTCAACGGCCCTGTCAACCTGGTGCGGCTGAACCAGCTGATCGACCAGGTGGACGCCCCGGCGCTGCGCTTTGAGCCGTGCGCGCCCAGCTGGCCCGAGGCCGACCTGCCGCGTGGTGAATCGATCCTGGCGCGTCTGCACCAGGGCGACGTGCTGCTGCACCACCCGTTCCAGAGCTTCGAGGCGGTGGTGCAGTTTTTGCGCGAGGCGGTGCATGACCCGGCGGTGCTGGCGATCAAGCAGACGATTTACCGCACCGGCAGCCAGTCGGTGCTGATGGAGTTGCTGATCGAGGCGGCGCGGCGCGGCAAAGACGTGTGCGTGGTGGTGGAGTTGAAGGCGCGCTTTGACGAAGAAGCCAACATCAACTGGGCCGAGCGGCTGGAGGCAGTGGGCGCGCAAGTGGTTTACGGCATCGTCGGCCTCAAAACCCACGCCAAACTGCTGCTGGTGACGCGGCGTGAAACCGGCCGCAGCGGCAAGGTGGTGCTGCGCCGCTATGCCCACTTGTCCACCGGCAACTACAACCCCGGCACGGCCCGGCTGTACACCGACCTGGGCATGCTCACCGCCGATGCCTTGCTCACCGCCGACGCCGATGCGGTGTTTCACCAGCTGGCCAGCCTGACCAAGGTGCGCACCCCGCGCCACCTGCTGACCGCGCCGTTTGCGCTGCACCGGCGGCTGGTGGCCCACATCCAGCAGGTGGCCGACGCCGCGCGCGCCGGGCTGCCGGCGCGCATCGTCGTCAAGATCAACGGGCTGACCGAGCCGGCGATGATTGCCGCGCTGGTGAGCGCGGGCCAGGCCGGTGCCGACATCGATCTGATCGTGCGTGGCGCCTGCCTGCTGCCGCCGGGCATTGCCGGGGTGACCGACCGCATCCGGGTGCGGTCGGTGGTGGGCCGGTTTCTGGAGCACACCCGGGTGATCTACGTCCGCTGGGGCCCGGGTGACGACGACGAGGCGCTGTACCTGTCATCGGCCGACTGGATGGGCCGCAAC
>JANMKO010000726.1:0-2199 GCA_031372085.1 Betaproteobacteria bacterium | reverse complement strand
GGGGCCAGCGCCAGGCCCTGCACCTGGGCACCTGCCGACTGCAACCACAAGGCCAGCCAACTGCCTTTGAAGCCGGTGTGGCCAGTGATGAATACGCGCTTGCCGGGCCAGAAGTTGATGTTCACGGTCAGTGTTGCTTGGTGTCACCCCCCGGGGGGGCAAAAACCTCAACCAGCTCGGGTCATGAGCCAGCGAGAACTTGACACCCAGTCTAGACACGGGCTGTGCAGCACAGCACGGTGAACAAGCCTTGTTTGACCCCCAACTTTGACATCCCATGCCGGGCGGCGGCCGTGTTACCTACATAACCTCTACCGCCAGAACCTCTACCGCCAAAGGCTCCATCGCCAGACCTTCCAGGGCCAGACCCTCTATCGCCAGACCTTCCAGGGCGCGCGCCCTTGGGCCCAGAGGTCTTCCAGCAGTTGCTTGTCGCGCAGCGTGTCCATCGGTTGCCAGAATCCTGCGTGCTCGTAGGCCATCAACTGGCCTTCTTCGGCCAGCTGGTTCAGTGGCTCTTGCTCCCACACCGTGCTGTCGTCGGTGACATGGCGCAGCACCTTGGGCGACAACACAAAAAAGCCGCCGTTGATCATGGCGCCATCGCCCTTGGGCTTTTCCTTGAAGCTGTTGACGCGGCCACCCACGATGTCGATGGCGCCAAAGCGCCCCGGCGGAAAGGTGGCCGTCAGGGTGGCCTGCTTGCCATGGGCGCGGTGAAAGCGCAGCGACTCGGTGATGTTCACGTCCCCCACGCCGTCGCCGTAGGTGAAGAAGAACTCTTTCTCGTCGCGCACGTAGTCGGCCACCCGCAGCAAGCGGCCGCCGGTCATCGACTGGTCGCCGGTATCGACCAGCGTGATGTTCCAGGGCTCGGCGCGGCGGCAGTGGATCTCCATCTTGTTGTCGCGCATGTTGAAGGTCACGTCCGACATGTGCAGGCAGTAATTGGCAAAGTACTCCTTGATCACATAGCCCATGTAGCCGCAGCAGATGACAAAGTCGTTCACGCCGTGGGCCGAGTACATCTTCAAGATGTGCCACAAGATGGGCTTGCCGCCAATGGCCACCATCGGTTTGGGCCGGATGGTGGTTTCTTCGCTGAGCCGGGTGCCCAGGCCACCGGCAAGGATGACAGCTTTCATGACGTGGCTTCCATTTGAAGTTGATCGGTACCGGCGCCCGTGGCGCGGGCGTCCGGCACCAGGCCGGTCGCACCCGAGCTGACAAACGCGTCGGCGTAGAACTGGCCGGCCGGCAGTCCGGCGGCCACCAGGCCGCTTCGGGCGCTTTGCACCATGGCCGCTGACCCACACGCGTACACCACCGTGTTGGCCCAATCGCGTGGGGTTTGCAGCAACACCTGCTGCACATGGCCCCGTGCGCCCGGCCAGCTGGCGTCGGCGCGCGACAGCACGGGCAGGTAGCGCAGGCCCGGGTGCTCGGGCACCAGATACAGGTCTTGCGGCTGCCGGCCGCCCCACAGCAGCGTGACCGAGCGCGGGCGCCGCGCTGCCGGCAGGTTGTCCAGGTCTTGCAGCATGGCCAGGATCGGTGCCATGCCGGTGCCCGTGGCCAGAAACACCAGATCCCGGCCCGCGCCGTCGCGCAAAAAGAAGGTGCCCAGCGGGCCGTGCACCCGCAGCAAATCACCGGCCCTGGCCTGATCAAACCAGTAGCGGCTCAAGGCACCCCCCTCGACCCGGCGGATGTGCAGCTCCACCCTGCCCTGTGGCGCGTCGGCCGTGGCCCCGGCGTTGGCCATCGAGTAGCTGCGCCGCAAACCGTCCCGCGCAATCAGGGTCAGGTACTGGCCGCTCAAGTGGACAAATCGCGCCTGGGGCGGCAGGCGCAGCACCACGCGCATCACATCAGGCGCCAGCCGGTGCAGCGCGTCAATGCGACACGGCCAGGTGGCGCTGCGGATGTGCGCCAGCGCGCCCAGGTCGGCGGCGCTCAAGCGCAGGTCGGTGGTGGCCGCGCGTGCGCAGCTCAAGATCCAGCCGGCGTTGCTTTCTTCGGCTGTCAGGCCGTTTTCCGCCAGCAGGGCGCGGGTCGGGCCGGCCAGCACCTGGGTGCGGCAGCTGCCGCAGCGCCCGGTGCGGCAGCTGTGCGCCAGCACCAGGCCGGCCGCCTGGGCGGCGTCCAGGATGCTCAACCCTGGCGCGGCGGCAAAGGTGCTGTGGTCGATAAGCTCAA
>JANMKO010000714.1:0-4190 GCA_031372085.1 Betaproteobacteria bacterium | reverse complement strand
GTCGGCCAGCTGGCGGGCCTGCGCTCGTGGTCGGGCTCGATGTTCGAGTACCTGATGCCCGGGCTGATCCTGGACGAGCCGCCCGGCAGCGTGCTGCGCGAGGCCTGCCAGGCCGCGCTGCGCGAGCAGATGGCGTTTGCCGCGCCGCGCAAAGTGCCGTGGGGCATTTCAGAATCAGCCTACGCCGGGCGCGACCACACCCTGGCCTACCAGTACGCACCGCAGGGCGTGCCCCGGTTGGCGCTGCGCCGCACCCCGCCCGATGAGCTGGTGATCGCGCCGTATGCCAGCGCACTGGCCGCGCAGATCGCGCCCTGCCGGGCCAGCCAGAACCTGGCCGCACTGCAGGGCCTGGCGGCGCGCGGGCGCTACGGCTTCATCGAGGCGCTGGATTACACGGCGGCGCGGCAGAACGGCGACGAACCCTTCACCCCCGTCTGCACCTTCATGTCGCACCACCAGGGCATGAGCCTGGTGGCGCTGGCCAACCTGCTGCTGGGCGGGCCCGCCCAGCGCTGGGGCATGGCCAATGCGCAGCTTGCCGCCGTGGCCTCACTGCTGCATGAGCGCACCCCGCGTGAGGTGCCGTTGCTGCACGAGACCGAGCCGGCCGCGCCGCTGCAAGCCGCGCAGCGGCGCGGCCCGGGCCTGCTGCGTGAGGTGCTGCCCGGCGCCACCGCCGTAGAGCCCACCCACCTGCTGGGCAACGGCCGCTACAGCGTGTCGCTGCGCGCCAACGGCGCTGGCTGGAGCCGCTGGGGCGCCACCGGCATCACACGCTGGCGCGACGACGCGCTGCGCGACGCGATGGGCAGCTTTTTTTACCTGCGCTGGGACCGCCAGCCGCAGCCTGTGTCGATCACCCAGCACCCGGCGCCCGACGCGGCGGCGCAGTACCAAAGCCTGTTCCATGCCGACCGGGTGTGTTTTGATGCGGCCTGGCCCGAGGTGCAGGCCCACACCACGGTGTGGGTCAGCCCGGAGGACGACATCGAGTTCCGCCGGGTCGAGCTGCACAACCTGGGCACCCGCACGCTCGACATCGAGCTGCACTCGGTGTTCGAGGTGACGCTGAGCGACCCGCGCGCCGACGAGGCCCATCCGGCCTTCATGAACCTGTTTGTCAGCGCCGAGTGGCTGGCCGCGCAGCAGGCGCTGGTATTTGAGCGCCGGCCGCGCTTGCCCACCGAGCCGGCGCTGCGCGCGGCGCACTTTTTGGCCGAGACTGATGCGCAGGTGGTGGGTTTGCAAATCCAGACCGACCGCCAGCGCTGGCTGGGCCGCAACCATGCGGCCAGCCAGCCGCTGGCCGGGTTCGAGCCACCGCCTGACGAGGCGGTGGTGGAAGGCGGCGCCCCGCGCGACACCCCGCACGACGCCCAGCATGACGCCCAACACGACACCCAACCCGACAGCACCCGCGACGGCCGCGTCGCGCTGCGCACCGGGCTCGACCCGCTGTGCGGCCTGGCGCTGCGGCTGCGCATCCCCGCCGGTGGCAAAGCCCAGCTCACATTCGCCACGGCCGCCAGCGACAACGCCGCCACCTTGCAGGCGGTGATCGACAAATACCGCCAGCACAGCCATGTGCAGCGGGCCTCTTTGATGTCGGCCACGCTCACCGGCATCCGGCTGCGCGCGCTGGCCCTGAGCGCCGAGAACTTTGCCGCCAGCCAGACGCTGACCACCGCGCTGGTGCTCAGCCTCACCCGGCCGCTGCACGGCGGGCCGGCGCCCGACGACGGCGCCGCCGGCCCGTGCGACCGGCGCACGCTGTGGCGCTTCGGCATCTCGGGCGACCGGCCGATTTTGCTGGTCACTGCCAGCACATCGCAGGGCCTGGGCCTGCTGCGCTCACTGGCCCAGGCGCTGCGGCTGTGGTCGTGGGGCGGCATCGCCTGTGATCTGGTGGTGGTCAATGCCGAGCCGGCCTCGTACCTGATGGCGCTGCAGCGCGCCGTGGCCGACCTGCGCGACCGGCACAACGCCAGCACCGCCGCCGAGCTGGGCCCGAACCGCGCCGCCGCCACCGGCCTGCACCTGCTGCGCGCCGATGAGCTGGCCCCGGCCGAGCTGGCCACGCTGCAGGCGCTGGCCCGCGTGCGCCTGGACGCCGACGGCCGGCCGCTGCTGCACCATGTGCAGGCCTGGGCCACCCGCCATGAGCTGGCGCTGGACGAGCGCCAGCACACGTCGGCGTCGCCGCTGGACGCCGCCGCCGGTGCGGCGCCGGACGCCCGCCCGCCGGTGGGCGTGTTTGCCCAGCCGTCGGGTGAGTTTCAGTTCGAGGTCGGCCCACGCCAGCGCCCGCTGCGGCCGTGGATCAATGTGCTGGCCAACCCGGGCTTTGGCGCCCAGTTGTCGGAGTCGGGCGGGGGCAACTCCTGGGCCGTCAACAGCCGGTTGAACCAGCTCACCGCCTGGTCCAATGACCCGGTGGCCGACCCCCCGTCCGAATGGTTTTTGCTGCAAGACCTGCGCACGCTGCAAACCTGGAGCGCCACCCCGTCGGCCTGGGGTGACCGGCTGGGCACCTACCAGGTGGCGCACGGCCAGGGCTACAGCCGCATCAGCCACCGCCGGGGTGACATCGAGGCCAGCCTGCTGTGGTGTGTGGACGCCACCCACGCCGTCAAACAGGTGCGGCTGCGGCTGCGCAACCACGGCAGCCGCAGCCAGCCGCTGCGGCTGGTGGGCGTGGCCGAGTGGCTGATGGGGGCGCAACGCTCAGACCGCAACACCGTGCACACCAGCGTGCACCGGCAGCGCCTGCCCGACCTCAGCAGCCCGGACAGCGGGCAAGCCGCCGGGCAAAAGCTCACCGTGCTGCTGGCCACCCAGCGCGACGGTGCGGCCGGCTTTGGCGACGGCACGGCGTTTCTGGCCGTCGCCGGCCCGCCCGACGACGCCGAAGACTGGACGTGCGACCGGCGCGAGTGCTTTGATGCGCGCGGGTTCCCGGTGCTGCCCGACCATTTTGGCCAGCGCAGCGGCGCCGGGCTCGACCCGTGTGCGGCCTTGTCGCTGCGCGTGGTGGTGCCGGCCGGCGGCCGGGTGGACCGGGTGTTCTTGCTGGGCCACGGCGCCAGCCCGGCCGCTGCGCGCGCATTGGCGGTGCTGGCCGCGTCTGCCCTGCCGGGCCAGCGCCTGGCCGAGGTGAACCGGCAATGGGATCGGCTGCTGGGTGCGGCCAGCGTCAAGACGCCCGACCCGCTGTTTGACGCGATGGTCAACCGCTGGCTGCTGTACCAGACGGTGTCGTGCCGGCTGTGGGCCAAAGCCGGCTTCTACCAGGCGGGCGGCGCCACCGGCTTTCGCGACCAGTTGCAGGACGCGATGGCGCTGGCCTGGGCCGCCCCGGCGATGCTGCGTGAGCAGATCGTGGTCTGCGCATCGCGCCAGTTTGCCGAGGGCGATGTGCAGCACTGGTGGCATGCGCCGCAGGGCAACGGCGTGCGCACGCACTTCTCGGACGATCTGCTGTGGCTGGCCCACGCCTGCGTGCACTACACCCGCGCCACCGGCGACATGGGCGTGCTGGACCAGCGCGTGCCGTTCATCGACGGCGCGCCCATCCCCAGCGGCGCCGAAGACGTGTACGACACGCCGCGGGTCAGCGCCGAGGCGGCCACCGTCTACGAGCATGCCGCCCGGGCCATCGACCGCAGCCTGCGCGTGGGCGTGCACGGCCTGCCGCTGATGGGCAGCGGTGACTGGAACGACGGCATGAACCGGGTGGGCTCCGGCGGCAAGGGCGAATCGGTCTGGCTGGGCTGGTTCCTGTGCCAGTTGGTGGCTGACTTTGCGCCCGTCGCACGCCAGCGCGACGAGTTGCCGCGTGCCCGGCAGTGGGAGCAGGCGGCCGCCGGCTGGCGCGCCGCGCTGGTGGGCCCGGCCTGGGACGGCCAGTGGTTCAAGCGGGCTTTTTTTGACGACGGCCAGGCGCTGGGCTCGCACCTGAACCCCGAGGCCCGCATCGATCTGATCGCCCAGACCTGGGCCGTGCTGTCCAGGGCCGCCCCGCCAGCGCTGCAGCGCATCGCGATGGCGTCGGTCGAGGCCCATCTGATGGACCATGAGGCCGGGCTGATCCGCCTGCTCGACCCGCCATTGCAGCAAGCGCTGCCCAGCGCCGGCTACATCCAGGCCTACCCGCCCGGCGTGCGGGAGAACGGCGGCCAGTACTCGCA
>JANMKO010000708.1:0-3810 GCA_031372085.1 Betaproteobacteria bacterium | reverse complement strand
GTCGGCCAGGCGCAGCTCAAGGTGGCGCAGCGCGCTGGCCAGCCGCTGGCCGGTGATCTGCTGGGCCGGCAGCAGGCGCAGCAGCGCGGCATCGCGCCGGCCGGTGACGCAGGTGGCAAACACCCGCGTGTCGGTGACGATGTTGAGCACCGCGCAGCCGGTCTGCACGATGTTGTCATGCGTGGTGGACGGCTTGAACGGCATCAGCACCACCCCGGCGCGGCCGTCGGCACGGGCCCGGTAGCGCACGCCCATCGGCGCCACATGCGGCGTGCCGGCGGCGTCCACCGTGGTCAGCACGGTCTCGAAGATGGGTTCGTTCATCGGCTTAAGCGCGGGGCGGGGGTGCAGGCACTGCTTGGTCAACTTGGCGCGTCAGGCGGCGCGGCAGACACCGGATTTTGCCCGGGCTGCGCCGCCGCGCCGCTGGCCCGCGTGCTGCCCGGCGCGCACTAAGCCGCCAGATCATCCGCCGGGCGATCAACCGCGCAGCCCCAGTCCAGCGGCTGGTCTTGCACATAGCGCTTGCCCAACTGCCAGGCGGTTTCGGCGCGGGCCAGTTCAACGCCCATGTAAAAGGCGTGGGCGGCGTCGCCGTCCAGCCCGAGCTGCGGCCAGATCTCAAAGGCGCTTTGGCCACGGCGCAGGCCGTCGCGGTTGTAGACAAACAAGCCCTCGGCGGCCACCTGCACCCGGAAGTTGGGGTCGCGCACCTGCGCCGCCGTGGCCACGATCTCGTCGGCGCTGTCGGGGAAGGGCTGTTTGGCATGCACCGTCATCAGCGCGTCGCTCAGGCCTTTGGGCAGGCGCTGCTGCTGGGCTGCGGCGTGCATGATGCGGCGCGCCCAGTCGGCCTCGCGCACCGCGCGCCGGGCGTGGCCGCTGACTTGCGTGGTCAGCACCGCTGCCACCCGCAGCTCGGCCGCGATGCCAAAAAGCAGCGCGTTGATGCCGCTGGTGTCGGCCTCGGTCAGCTCGGTGAGATTGCCCACGCCCAGCAGGATGGGCGCGTCGGGGAAGCGCTGGCGCAGCTGGTGGTAGCGCACGATGGATGCGGTGAAGCCGAACGGGATCGGGTCAAGAATCGCGTCGGCCAAAAACGGCCGGCCCCGGCGCTGCATCTGCTCGACCGCCGCATGCAGCGAGGCCTCATCAGCCGGGGTGCGCGGGATCAGCACCGGCGTGGCGGCCACCTCGTCGGCAATCCACAGCGTGTCGAGTGTCAAGCTCAGCAGGTAGTCGGCACCGGCCCGGCCGCCGCGCAGCAGTTCTTCGGGCTCGATGGAATCGACGCTGACGACAAAACCCTGGGCCTTGAGCGTGCGCACGCTGTCGTCCAGGTGGTCAAACGGGGTGTCGGGCAGGCAGCCCAGGTCGATCACGTCAGCGCCGTCGGCCGCCAGCGCCCGGGCCCGGGCCACGATGGCCGGCACCGACAAACGCGGCGCATCGACGATCTCGGCAAAGATCAGCGTGCCCACAGCGCTCAAATCCACCGGCCGGGCGGCGCGGTTGAAGAAGGCGGGCAAATCCTTCAGCTCGTCGGGCCCACGCTGCACCGGGATGCCGAAATGCTGGCCCAGTGCGGCCAGATCACCCCGGCAGCGGCCGGGCACGATCAGCCGGCTGGCGGGTTTTGGCGGCAGGTCGGGTGTTGCGTCAGCGGTGACGACCGGCACCGGCACGCGGCGGCGGATCATCTCGGCCGTCATCAGCGCGGCCACTTGCAGGCCGATCTCACGCACCTCCCAGGTGAACGGCGGCGCCAGGCTGCGGGTGGCCAGGCCGTCCAGCAGCCGAAGCAGTTGCGGCTGGGCCAGCCGGCCGGTCAGGAAGACGAGGTGGTCCATGCCAGATTCAACTCGGCCAGCCGGGCACTGAGCGCGGCTTGCAGCTCGTCGATGGAACACACCACCTGGCAGAACTCGATCTCGCGCAGCCGGGCGACGTTTTGCAGCTCGATGCGGCGCGGCCGCAACGTCACCCAGTCGTGCGGCGACCGGGTGACCACCACCGGCTGGGTGTCGCAGGCAAACACCAGCGCCGGGATGCCCAGCTTGCCGGCCTGGGCCAGCATGTTGGTGGGCAGCGTGTCACTGATGCCGGCCACGCACTTGGCCACCGTGTTGCTGGTGGCCGGCGCCAGCACCACGGTGTGGTAGGCGTCGTCATACAACATGCCCACCGGCACCGCGCTGGCGGTTTTGTCACGAAACAGCTTGAAGCCCGGAGCAAAGCGGGGTTTGAGCGCGTCGATGGCGTGGTGGTAGATCGGCAGCACCTCCTCAGCCGCGCTGGACAAAAACAAGTCCAGCGCCGGCAGCCGGGCGGCCAGCGCCAGGGATTCGTCCAGGCCATGGCCCGAGCCGGTGACGCACCAGGCAAAGCGCGAGCGCGGGGCGTGTGGGAGGGCCGGGCCGGCGCCAACGCCGTGGCTCGCACGGTCAATTGCGCCGTCTAACGCGCCATCTACCGCGCCATCCACCGGGCCATCCACCGGGCCGTCCACCGCAGCGGCGCTGCCGCCATCAATCAGGGTGGGAGATTTCAATGTGCAGTTTGTGCAGCTTGCGGTACAGCGTGTTGCGGCTGACCTCCAGCGCCTTGGCCACGTTGCTGACGTTCCAGCGGTGCTGCTCCAGCAATTGCAGCAGCACCTGCCGCTCATTGGCCTGGATCTGGTTCAACTTGACGGGCAGCGCGCCGGCATCCGCCAGCCCGCCGGCCGCCGCGCCACCGGCTGCACCGCCCGCCGCACCGCCCGCATACCCCTGGCCCAGGTGCGCGGCCACGCTGGCCGCTGCCCGGGCCGCCGCGCTGTCGGCATTGGCCGCGCTGGCCGCACTGGCACCGAGCCCACCCAGCCCCGCCAGCATCGGGTTGACGGCGCCGGCCGACAGGGGCAACAACGCGGCCGGCGCCAGATCCAGCCGCAGCGCCGGCAGGTGCTGGTGGCCGATGGGCTGGCCGTCGGCCAGCGCGGTGGCGGTGCGCAGCACATGGCGCAACTGGCGGATGTTGCCGGGCCAGGGGTGGGCCAGCAGCGCGCGCTCGGCCTCGGGCAGCAGGCTGGCGTCGGGCCCGCCCTCGGCCAGCAGCATCTTGCGCATCAGCTCACGCTTGTCGCTGCGCTCTCGCAGCGGCGGCAGCAGCAGCTCGATGCCGGCCAGGCGGTAGTACAGGTCTTCACGGAACCGGCCCTCACGCACCAGCGCCGGCAGGTTCTGGTGGCTGGCGCTGATCAACTGAAAATCCACCGGATAGGTGTCCTCGGTGCCCAGCGGCGTCACCTGGCGCTCATCCAGCACACGCAGCAGCCGGGCTTGCAGCTCGAGCGGCATGTCGGCGATCTCATCGAGAAACAGCGTGCCCTTGTCGGCCTGCAAAATCTTGCCGCGCCGCCCGCTGCGCTGGGCGCCGGTGAAGGCGCCGGCGCGGTAGCCAAACAGCTCGGATTCGATCAGCGTCTCGGGCAGGCTGGCGCAGTTGACGGCCACAAACGCGCCGCCGGCATGCGGGCTGCTGCCGTGCACCGCGCGCGCAAACACCTCTTTGCCCGAGCCCGTTTCACCGCACAGCAGCACCGGCGTCTGGCGCGCGATGACACGGCGCGCGGTGTCCAGATGGGCCAGCAGGCCGGCGTCAGCACACGTGCAATCGGCCGCCAGCGCGGCCGGCGGCAACGCGGCGCGCAGCGCTGGCGCCGGCCGCGCCGCCTGGCTGGCCGGTGCGACGCCAGGCGGCGCGGCGCTGGCCGCGAGGGTGGCGGGGGCAGTGAGCAACGTGATGGGCAGCGTGGTGGGCAGCATG
>JANMKO010000697.1:0-2230 GCA_031372085.1 Betaproteobacteria bacterium | reverse complement strand
GCCGGCTGGTCGGTCTGGCGGCGCCAGGTGAGGCTGGGGCGCAGGCTGAGGAACTGGTGGTTCTCGGGCAATGTGACGCCTTGCAGCGGTTGCAGCGCGGCGATGAAGCTGGGCGCATCACGCGGGATCAGCACCGAGCTGTGCAGGTAGAACTGCTCGCGCGGCACACGCCGCGCCACCATGATGCGCCACGGCTGGGCCGCGCCGTCGGCGGCGCCAGGCGTGGCATCAGACGCAAAGCGCAGTGATGCAAACGGGATGCGCAGCACGGCGCTGTAGCCGGTGGCGGTGCGGGCGGTGGCGGCATCAAAATCGAAATCGGGCGCAAAGTCTTCGTTGTCGTCGGCGGCGGTGTGCATGCCGTCGGCGGTGCTGCCGGCCGCGTTGACGCGGAAGAACTGCGCCGACTGCCGGCTGCCGATGGCGTCGAGGTAGACCACCACAAAGTCTTGCGTGCGGTTCACGCCGTCGTGGCGCACCAGCGGGGCCCGGATCAGCGCCGGCTCGGGGTCGAGTGCGTCGATGCCCACATACAGCGCCTGGGCGTCAAACAGCACGCGCACCCGGGTCTCGTGCAGCGGCTGGCCGCCGGTGGCCGGTGCCTTCTCGACAAAATCACGGTGCACCGGCGCGCGCTGCCAGGCCGGGTGGGCCAGCGTGCCGTCCAGCGGCAGGCGCTCGTCAGGCCGCAGGCGCACGGCGACGATGGCCCGGGTGTCGGCCAGCGTGGCCGACGGCGCCGGTGTTTGCGCCGCCACCGGGCCCACCAGCGCCAGCAGCCCACAGGCGGCCGCCAGCCAGCGCCCGGCCCGCCCAAACCCGGCCGGTGCGCCGGCCCCGGTTGATCTTTTGCTTGTCATGGGCGGGGTATTTTGCCCGGGCGGGCGACGGCGCCGGTGGCGGTTGAGAACCTCGGGCCGGGGTTTGCGGGCGCAGGGCGATGGTGGGGTGGCCGAGGGGGTGATGGTGGGGGTGTTCACCGAGCCTGGCAACGCGGCCTGGCTGCGCCCGCAGCCGTCAGCCGTCAGCGCTCAAACCTCAGCCCTCAGCCGTCAAACCTGTGCGCAATCGATCACCTTGAACTCGACGCGCCGGTCCAGCGCGTCAGAAGCATCGTCGCGCCCGTTGCCCACCATCGTCTGGGCAGAGCCCACGCCATTGGCCAGGGTGCGGCGGGCCAGCGGCGGCGCACTGGCATCGAGCAGCGATTTGATGTGCGCCGCGCGCAACTCAGACAGCCGCTTGTTCAGCGGCTCGGGCCCGGTGGCGCTGGTGTGGCCCACCACCTCCAGGCAAGCGCTGCTGGCCAGTGCCCGCGCGCCGATGGCCTTGATCCAGGCCGGATAGGCCTCGCTCAACCGGCTGTTGGCGGCGAACATGGTGGAGCCGGGCTGAAACAAGAACTTCACCGCCAGCCGCTTCTGGCCCAGGCCGTGGTCCACGATGCGGCCAAACGCCGCTTGCGCCTGGTCGCGGTGGCCCAGCTTCCAGTGCGCCAGGTACAGGCCGTTGTAGACCCTGAACTGGTCGCCGCCCGGCGTGCGCTGGGCGCTGGTGTAAAGCGCCAGCGCCTGCGCGTAGCGGCCGGCGTCGTAGGCGTCGCTGGCCTCGGCCACCAGCGTGGCGGCCATGATGCGGTCGGCATACAGCGGGTTGATCGCATCGCCGGCCCGCGTGCCCTGGCAGGTGCGGATATAGCCCAGCGTGGCCGGGTCGTCGGTGAAGGCCGGCGCATCGCGAAAAAAGGCCAGCGGCGTGACATCCACCCCGGCCGGCTGGGCAAAGGCCAGCCCTTTGCTGACGAGCTTGCCGGTCTTCAAATCTGCCAGCGCCAGGCAGATGCGGAAGGCCTCACGCGGGCCGCTGGTCTGGCGCTGGGCGTTGACCCCCGTGAAGGTGCCGATCAGCACCAGCGGGCTGCGCGCCACGCTGGCGGCCGAGAACGGCTGCACCTCGAACTGCGGATATTTGGCCCGGATCAATGCGGTGATCTGCGCGCCCATCGCCCGGGTGGCCACCGATTGCGCGCCGGTCAGGCCGTCGATCAGCGGATCGATCACCAGCGCCTGCGGCGGCCGGGGTGCGGCGTCGGTGGGCGGGCCGGCGGCGTTGGCCAGCAGCGCCTGGGCGGCGGCCAGCACCGCCTGGCCATACGGCTGCACCGGCTGCACCGGCGGCGGCGTGGCGGCCACCGGCGCCGCGCTGGCGCCCGGGGCTGCGGGCGGTGCGG
>JANMKO010000696.1:0-4952 GCA_031372085.1 Betaproteobacteria bacterium | reverse complement strand
CTGGCCGTCCATCAGCACCACGCCGGCAATGGCCGAATCACGCGCGGCGCGGCCAGGCTGCAGCACCGGGTTGGCGCGGATCTGCTGCAGGATGTCGGGTGAGGCATTGAACAGCACGCCGTCCGCGCCCTCGTCACCCTGCACAAAGATGGAGGACTGGGTGCGTGGTTTGGCCCGCAGGCTGCCAGCCCGCAGCCCGGCACATTGGCGGCAATTGCAGTTCCACTGCGGAAACCCGCCGCCAGCGGCGGCGCCCAACACGGTGATGCGCATGGCGGATTGACGGCCCACAAAAGACGCTGCCCCGGGGTTGGCCCGGGGCAGCGCCGTGCTACAGGATCGGGTCAGCCGCGCTCAGCGGGCTGCCACGTACATCGTGATCTCAAAACCAAAACGGAAGTCGGTCGCGGTGGGGGTTTGCCATTGCATGGATTTTCTCCTGGGGGGGCGCCAGCACCGACCGGTGCCAACGGGAACGGGTTGCTCCTGAAGCGATGTTGTCTCGCATCCCCCGCGCTGCCCAGCCCGCCGATCATGAATGCCGCCTCATGATTTTCATGAATCGGCGCGTCCCGCCCGGCGTGTGGCCGGGCGGGGCGCCACTACCATCCGTCGCTTGCTGAGCCCCCTGTTCACTGCTCCGATGCCACCCGCCACCGCCGCCTCACCCATTGCGCCCGCCCCCGCCCCCGCTGACGCGCCCGACGACTTGCCACTGCTCAGCCGCGAAACCTGGGCCGTGCCCGGCGGCCACCGGTTGCTGTTGACGCAGCACGGCCGCGCCGACGGCCTGCCGGTGCTGGTGCTGCACGGCGGGCCGGGCTCAGGCTGCGCACCGTGGCTGCGGCGCGGTTTTGACGCCGCGCGCTACCGGGTGATCTGCCTCGACCAGCGCGGCGCGGGCGCCAGCCAGCCGGCCGGCGCCACCTGCCACAACAGCACCGCCCACCTGCTGGCCGACCTGCGCCAGCTGCGCCGGCACTTGGCCGTGCCGCGCTGGCTGGTGGTGGGCGGCTCGTGGGGCGCCACGCTGGCGCTGGCCCATGTGGCCGACCAGCCCGAGGCAGCGGCCGGCCTGCTGTTGCGAGCGTCGTTTTTGGCCCGCGACAGCGACATCGCCGATTTTTTCAAACGCAGCACCGCACACAGCGATGCGGCCCGGGCGGCCTGGGACACGCTGGCCGGTTTGCTGCCCGCCAGTGCCCGGCCTGCGCTGCTGCCGGCGCTGGCCGCGCAGTTGGGCGTGCTGGATGCCGACCCCGCCGCCGATGCCCATGCCCGTGCCGATGCCGATGCCGATGTCGATCCCGATCCCGATCCCGATCCCGAAAACCACCCCGACATCACCCCGCCCCCGCCCACCGACGCCCAGCGCGCGCTGGCCGCCGCGTGGTGGCTGTGGGAGCAGGCGCTGGCCAGCGACAGCCCCGCCGGCCCGCCGCCCAGCGGCCCGGCGCTGGATTTGCTGGTGGCGCGCTACCGCGTGCAAAGCCATTACCTGCGGCACGGCTGCTGGTTGCAGCAACCGTCGCTGCTGGCGCTGGCCGACCGGCTGGCCCTGTCGGCCCCGGCCCTGCCCACCTTGCTGCTGCACGGCACGGCCGACCGCGTCTGCCCGCCGGCCGGTGCGCTGCTGCTGCACCGGCACCTGCCGCACAGCCAGCTGCGCTGGGCCAGCGGTGCCGGCCACGGCCCCACCCATCCGGCGATGGCAGGGCTGTTCCGCCAGGCCGTGGCCGCTTTTGCCCAGACCGGTGGCTTCGGCGACGGCGCCCCCGGTGATCTCAGCCCAAGCGTCCCGACCGGCGCGGTATCGGCCCCGGGCGTCACGCCGGCCCCGGGCGCCTGAGCATGTCGCTGCGGCTGAAGATCAACCTGATCGTCGGCCTGCTGACGCTGGCTTTTCTGGCGATGATGATCGGCCTGCAGTTCCGCAGCCTGCGGGCGGCGGTGCAAGAAGAGGTGTTGGCCGCCAACCGGGTGGCCGCGCAGTTGCTCAACCGCACCGCCTGGCTGTACGCCCGGCAGGGCACACCGGCGATGCTGGCGTTTTTGCAAGACCTGGGCCGGCTGCGGTCCAACGAAATCAGCCTGTTCGACGCCGGCGGGCGACAGCTCTACCAGTCGCCGCCGTCACCGTACAAGGCCGGGCGCGACGCACCGGCCTGGTTTGCCGGGCTCATCGCCCCGGCGTCGCCGGTCAAGGCCATCGACTTTCCGGACGGCAAACTGGTGGTGCGGGCCAATGCGTCGCGCGCCGTGCTAGACGCCTGGGACGATCTGGGCATGCTGGGCGCAGCGGCGCTGGCCGGTTTGCTGGTGGTGCATGGGCTGGTGTTCTGGCTGGTCGGGCGCACGGTGCGGCCGTTTGGCCAGATCGTGACCGCCCTGCAGGCCCTGCAGGCCGGCCGGCGCGACGCCGTGCTGCCGGCACTGCGCGGCACCGAGGCGGCGGCCATCGGCGCAGCCTTCAACCGCATGACGCAGGCATTGCAGCACCAGCTCGACACCGAGCGCCGGGCGCTGCGCGCCGAGCTGCAATTGACCGAGAGCCGCGAGCTGCGGCGCGGCATCGAGCAGCACATCGAGCAAGAGCGCCGGCTGATCGCGCGCGAGCTGCATGACGAGCTGGGCCAGTCGGTCACCGCGATGCGCAGCATGGCACTGTCAGTGGCGCAGCGGGTGGCGGCACTGGACGGCCACGCCGCGCAGACCGCCCGGCTGGTGGCCGACGAATGCCAGCGCCTGTACGACGCGATGCACAGCATCATCCCGCGGCTGGCGCCGCTGGTGCTGGACAGCCTGGGCCTGGCCGAGGCGCTGGACGACCTGGTGCAGCGCACCCGGCGCAGCCACCCCACCATCAGCCTGGCCAGCCAGGTGCTGCTGCCCGCCGGCCAGGCCCTGCCGCCCGAGCTGGCGCTGACGCTGTACCGCGCCGCGCAAGAGGGCCTGACCAACGCACTGCGCCACGGCCAGGCGCGGGCGCTGGCCCTGCACCTGTGGGCCGACGCCGGCCAGATGCAATTGACGCTGGACGACGACGGCGTGGGCCCGCCCGGCGCCAGCGCCGCACCGGGCCGCTGCGGCATGCCCGACGGCCCGGCATCCGCAGGGTCGGCCGCCGCGGGTCAGGCCGCCGTTGGCCAGGCCCCCGCTGGCCAGGCCCCCGCTGGTCACTACGGCCTGCGCTGGCTCACCGAGCGGGCGCAAAGCCTCGGTGGCCGGCTGCAATTGCTGCCAGCCACGCCGCGTGGCACCCGGCTGCACCTGTCGATCCCGCTGCCGGCGCAGGCCGACCTCGGCCCTTCCTGAGCAGCCGCCAAAGCCAAGCCCATGCCAGGCCCATGATTTGCCACCTCGCTTCGCCCTTGAGCCCCTGCCCATGATCCGCGTGATGCTGGTTGACGACCACGCGCTGGTGCGCATGGGCTTCCGCATGCTGCTGGCCGATGCCGGCATCGAGGTGGTGGCCGAGCTGGGCAGCGGCGAGCAGGCCTGCGCCGACTACCCGCGCCACCGGCCCGATGTGGTGGTGATGGACTTGTCGATGCCCGGCATGGGCGGGCTGGAGGCGGTGCGCCGGCTGCTGGCCGCCGACGACCAGGTCCGCATCCTGGTGCTGTCAGCGCATGAGGACACCGCCCACCCGCAGCGCGTGTTGCGGGCCGGTGCCCGCGGCTACCTGGGCAAGCGCAGCGCGCCCGAGACGCTGATCAGCGCGGTGCGCGCGGTGGCCGCCGGCCAGACCTATGTGGACGCGCCCACCGCCCAGGCGCTGGCACTGGCCCAGGTGCACGGTGACACCAGCCCGGCCGAGCTGCTGTCCGAGCGCGAGTTCTCGGTCTTCATCCAGTTGGCGCGTGGCCTGTCGGTGGCGCAGATTGCCGACAACCTGAAGCTGACGCCCAGCACCGTGGGCACCCACCTGTACCACGTCAAGCAAAAACTGCAGGCCGGCAACCAGTCGGCGCTGACGCTGATTGCGTTGCAGTGGGGCCTGATCCAGGTCTAGCAGGCTGTCGGGCGTTGGGTCGGCGACGGGCCCGACCCAAAGCCCGACAGCCCTCTGGCGCACTGGTTCTGCCGCGAATCAACAACGACAATGCGCTCTTTGTGACGCCAAGCCGCCCAAGCGGCGCCTGCCATGCCCCAGACCCCCGACACGCCGACGCCGCCTGACCTTCCCGCTGAGGCGAGCCCCGAGGCCCACGTCGACACCAGCGTGCCGGCCCTGCCACCGGCCGACGACCCCGAGGCGCCGCCCGAGGCCCAGGTCGAAGCCAGCGCGCCGGCCCTGCCACCGGCCGACGCGCCGCCCGCTGCACCCGCCGACACACCAGCCGACGCACCCGCCGCCGCACCTGCTGCACCCGCCGCGCCGGCTGCGGCGCCGCTCAGCCCGGCGGCCTGCGCCGACCTGCTGAAACAGCACTTCCCGGCGCTGTTTGGCGGCCAGCCCAAACCGCTGAAGTTGCGCATCCAGGCCGACATCGCCCAGCGCGCGCCGGGGGTGTTCAGCAAGGCCACGATGTCGGCCTTCTTCCGCCGCTACACCGGCAGCACCGGCTACCTGATCGCACTCGGCAAGGCCAGCCAGCGCTTTGACCTGGACGGCCAGCCCGCCGGTGAACTGAGCGACGAGCATCGCCAGCTGGCCCGCGACGAGCTGGCGCGCCGGCGCCAGGTGACGCGTGAGCGTGAGCAGCAAACCCACGCCCAGCAGCAGGCCCAGCAGGCCGAGCAGATGCAGGCCCGCCAGGCCCGGTTGGCGCTGCTGCGCGACTTTGAGCGCACCACCTTGACGCTGGCCAACTTCTGCGCACTCAAAGGTTTGACGCCCGAGGCGCTGACCCCGCTGCTGGACGCCGCCCGAAAAGAGGCCGCTGACGCGCCGCCGCCCGCGCTGCCCCGGCCGCTGGACGACCGGCGCGGCCCGCCCGGCGCTGCGC
>JANMKO010000637.1:0-1571 GCA_031372085.1 Betaproteobacteria bacterium | reverse complement strand
GTGCAGCGTGAGCTGCGCGAGGTGGCCGGCTGCACCGTGCTGATCTACGACCAGACCTGTGCCACCGAGAAGCGCCGCCGCCGCAAGCGCGGCAAGCTGGTGGACCCGGCAAAACGGGTCGTGATCAATGAGCTGGTCTGTGAGGGCTGCGGCGATTGCAGCGTGCAGAGCAACTGCCTGAGCGTGGAGCCGGTGGAGACCGAGTTCGGCCGCAAGCGCCGCATCAACCAGAACAGCTGCAACAAGGACTATTCCTGTCTGAAGGGCTTTTGCCCCAGCTTTGTCACGGTCGAGGGTGGGCAGCTCAAGAAGCCGAAAAAAGAGACCCGGGCCGACCCGTTCAGCCTGGCCACGCTGCCGCAGCCGCTGTTGCCCACGGCGCTCGATGGCGCCGGCCAGCCGCGTGCCTGGGGCATCGTGGTGGCCGGCGTCGGTGGCACCGGCGTCATCACCATCGGCCAGTTGCTGGGCATGGCCGCCCACCTGGAGGGCAAGGGCGTGGTCACGCAAGACTCGGCCGGGCTGGCGCAAAAAGGCGGCGCCACCTGGAGCCACATCCAGATCGCCAGCGGGCCCGAGCACATCCACACCACCAAAGTGGACACGGCCAAAGCCGACCTGGTGATCGCCTGCGACGGCATCGTGGCCGCCGGCAAGGCCACGCTGGTGCTGATGCAACTGGGCAGCACTTACGTGGCACTCAACAGCCACGCCACACCCACGGCGGCGTTTGTCACCAACCCCGACTGGCAAGCCCCCACCGCCGGCTGTGAGGCCGCGCTGCTGGCCACCGTGGGCCGTGATCACCTGGGCCTGCTGGACGCTGAAGAAGTGGCGCTGCAACTGGTGGGCGACGCGATTTATGCCAACCCGCTGCTGCTGGGCTATGCCTGGCAAAAAGGCCAGGTGCCGCTGGGCCAGGCCGCCATCCTGCGCGCCATCGAGCTGAACGGCACCCAGGTGGACAACAACAAGTTGGCGTTTGAATGGGGCCGGCGTTGCGCGCAAGACCTGGCCGCAGTGACGGCGCTGTTCAAGGCCGCGCAGGTGATCCAGTTTGTCAAAAAGCCGTCCATCGACGAGATGGTGGCCAAGCGGGTGGACTTTCTCACCGCCTACCAGGACGCGGCCTACGCCCGGCGCTACGCCGATTTTGTGGCCACGGTGCGGCAGGCCGAGGGCGTGCTGGGCGGTGACAAACGCAGCGCCCCGTTGACCGAGGCGGTGGCCCGTTACCTGTTCAAGCTGATGGCCTACAAGGACGAGTACGAGGTGGCCCGGCTGCACACCGACAAGGCCTTCACCGACAAGATCAGCGCGATGTTCGACGGTGAGCTGGGCACGGACTACAAGATCGTGCACCACCTGGCGCCGCCGCTGCTGGCCAAGACCAATGACAAGGGCGAGTTGATCAAACGCCCGTTCGGGCCGTGGATGCGCACTGGCTTTGGTGTGCTGGCCCGACTGAAAGGCTTGCGCGGCACGGCACTCGACATCTTTGGCAAAACCGACGAGCGCCGCACCGAACGCGCGCTGATCACCGAGTACCAAGCCTGCATCACCGAGCTGCT
>JANMKO010000634.1:0-9165 GCA_031372085.1 Betaproteobacteria bacterium | reverse complement strand
TGTCCGGGCTCGCTGCGGCGGTGCGCATCGCGCACAACAACAGCGCCGGGCCGGTCGGCAGGGTGTGCAGCGCCATCGTCAGCAAGGTGCTCAGGCCGTGTTGGCACAGCAGCGGCTCAAACAGTGACAACAGCGTGGGCTGGCCCAGAAAAGTCAGCTGCGCCGTGGTGCCCGCGCTGGGCCGGTGCAGCTCAGGAAAGCTGATGTACAGCACCGGCGCCGCGCGGCCACGCCCACCGTCCCGGCCGCCGTGCAGCGCGCCGGCGGCCGCCTGGGCCTTGGCCCGCTGCAGGGCGTCGGTCACCCCGCAGCGGGCCACCGACTCGGGCAGCCGCCACCGGGCCAGGCTGTCGCCCAGCGCCGGGCTGTCGATGATGACGACGGGCGCCTGCACCTGGCCGGGCAGCTGGCGCAGCAACTGCAACGCCGGCCGGTTTAAGGGCAGCGCCAGCAGGCACGGGCCGTGCGCCAGCGCCGCCATCAGCACCTGGCCCGCCGCCACTGGGCAACAAGACCACGGCGCGGCCGCCGTCGTGCCGTCTGGCGCCAGCGCGGCGTGGCGGTGGCTTTGGGCGGTGCAGGCGATGGCCAGCGCTTGCGCGTCGGGCAGGCCCAGGAACAGGCTGAGCCCGGCCTGGCTGCTGTTGATCGCATCGGCGTCGGCGCCAGGCCGGCGTGGGCTGGCCAACAGGCTGGCCGGTGGCGCCGGGCGCCGGCCGGCCGTGGCCAGGGCCGCCAGCCGGCGCATCGATTGCTGCCAGCTCATGGTGCGGGCCGCGTCAGCGCCAGCGCGGCGCGGGCGGCGCGCGCCGCCGCGCGGGCAGCGGCCACGCCCGCCACCAGCTCAACCAGCGCGCGGCGCAATTTGTCGATAAAAAACAGGCTCGCCGTCAAAATCACCGCCGGCCACAGCAGCGCCATCAGCAGGTGCAGCAGCGCCAGGCTGGCGGCCAGCCCGTCGTGTTGGCCGACGGCCGCGCCCAGGCGGTGGCCGGCGTGGCGCAGCGTGTCGGGCAGCGTGGCGGCAATGGTTTGTGCCTCGTTGAACAAGAAGGTGGCGAAATACAAAAAATAGCCCGCACTCAACAAGGTGTATGAATACAGCAGCCAGCGGCGCGGTATTTCAGCCGGCCCGGGCGGTTGTTTAAAAACAGCCCCCAGCCAGCCCGACAGGGTTTGCCGCATCTTCTGGTGCAGGTTGTGCAGGCCGCTCAGATCAGACAGCAACCAATAACCATCAAACTTGAACACCGGGTTCAGCGTGAACAGCATGGCAAAGGTGATCAACCACACCAGCTTGAACGCCAGCGGGTTGCCGGTGGCCAGCGCAAAAGCGTCCACGAAGATCAGCAGCACGGCCTCGAAATAAACCCCGCCCAAATCAACCACGGCACGTTGCCGGGGCGCTAATCGCCAGGCCTTGCTGACGTCGGCATACCAGGCCGGAAATACAAAATACAAACCAAAACCAATCGCGCCGTGCGGGCATTTGAAGTACCGGCAGGCTGTTGTGTGGCCAAGCTCATGCAGCAGGCCACTGAGCAGGAACAGCCCGACCAGCGCGGCCGTCTCGGCGCCCGACCAGGCGGCATGCACCTGGTGCATGGCCAGCGGCAGGGCCAGACCATGCAGCACCGCCAAAACCAGCAGCAGCAGCAGCGCCAGCGCGGGCGTGAACAGCCACGTCAGGCCAGCGGTGATGCGCGCCACCCAGGCTGCGGGCAGCAGCGTGGCGCTGACGGTAAAGGGCATGGCGCGCGGTGCGTCTGGCGCGCCCACAAACAGCGCGGCCGGCAGGGTGCGGTGGGCCAGCGTGATCAGTTGCCCGGCCGGCAGGCGACTGCCGCTGTGCCGGGCGTAGTCGGCCTCGAGCTGGGCGTCGCTGGCGGGCGCGCCGCACAGCGCCAGCACCAGGGCCCGGGCCTTGGCAGAGACCAGGTAGTGGCTGTCGCCCAGCGCCAGCAGAAACCGCGCATCGGGCTGGCCGTCACTGGCCGCGCCGTAGGCCGAGATCGTGATGTCGTGCTTGAGCAGGGGGATGGCAGCCATGGCAGGTGTTGGGGGCAAACGAGGTGGGGGCCAACGACGGCAGCGAAACGGGGATGCTTGCGCATCCCCGTTCTGGCACGTCAATGCCGGTGGCTGATTACCACTCGATGGTGCAGGTGCACTTGACGTCCTGGTCCGAAATGCCGGACATGGCCTGCATTTCGAAGCGGGCTTCGAGTTCTTCGACGTTGAAGTCGAGGATGACAACGTCGTCGTTGCTGATTTCAGTGGATTGCATTTTTTAACTCCCTGGGTGTGGTGGGTGAAAAAGTATCTGCCAGTCAGCCCCACCACGATACTGTCTGACAAACAAGGTAGACGGCCCTGCGCGGCCCGCCGATAAATACTGACATCGGGCCGCTGCCTGGTTTGCACCAGCGCCGCTTTTAATGCCGGCCCGTGATGGACAAATATTAGGCCGCAGCGCGCCACGGTGCAAGCGCTGCCCGCCACCACAATCATCAGTGCGGAGGATCAAACGGCACCACAGCGCGGCGCGAAGATATTGGCCGGCGGGGGGCAGCCGGGTGCTGGCGGGTACTGGCGGGGCCGCCAGCCAGGGGTTTAGCGCCGCTGCCAGCAGCTGGGCTGGCTGGCCAGCCGGGCCAGCGCCTGGCTGCACACCGGCGCCAGCGCCTGGCGCCGCGCACTGAGCCAGCCCACGGCAAACCAGGCCGGCGCGTCGTGCGCAGCCAGCGCCTGGCAGTGGGCCTGGGCCACCACCGTGTCATTGAACTCACCCAGCGGCGCCTGCGCCCGGGCCAGGGTGCGCAGCAGGCGCTTCAAGTGCTTGGCCGGCCAGAGCGCGGCGCTCAGCTCGGTGGCGTAGCGCAGGCGCTTGATGCGCCGGCGCAGCCGGTGGCGGGCGGCGTCGTCCAGTGCATCAAAGCGCGCCGCGTCGCGCTGCACTTGCCGGTAGCGCCGACGCAGGGGCTTGCGCAGCAGGGCGTGCAGCGACGGCGACGTGGCGCTGGGCGGCGCGCCGGCACGGCCGGCCGCGGGCAGCGCACCGGCGGGCGCGGCAGGCACCGGCTGGCAGGCGCCCAGCAGCGCCAGCCACAGCTGCTGGGTGGCGGCGGCGCGCAGCAGGGGTGCAATGTCGGCCGCTGCACCCGCCGCCGGGCCGCTGGGCCGGACAAACACCGGCGCCCCGGCGGCCTGCAATGCCGGCCACAGCCAATCGGCCATCGCGTCCTGGTCACGCGCGGCACCCAGCCGGCCAAACAGCGCCGACAGCCGGGGCTCGAGGCTGGCATCGGCCGGTGGCGCCAGCGGGCCAAAAACCTGCAACACGCTGCGCAGCCGGCGCAGGCCCACCCGCAACTGGTGCAGGTGCTCTGGCTGGCCGCCGTCGTCGGCCAGCTGGCTGGCATTGGCCAGCACCTGGCCCAGCGCATTGGCCAGCATGGCCGCCACGGCCTGCGCCGGGCTGGCCTGGCGCGCCAGCTTCAGCGGCCGGGCGTGGCTGGGCGGGCTGGCGGGTTGGCCCTGGGCCAGCCGGTGGCCACGCTCACTTTTGCTGCGCACGTCCAGCACCAGGCCAAAGCGGGCCACCCAGCGCGCGGCCACGTCCAGCAGGGCCTGGGGCGGGCCGCGCAGCAGCTCGAACTCGATCTCACAGACAGCGCACACCGCGCTGCCGGCGCGGATCTGGCCCTCGTCCAGCGCCAACTCAACCCGCGCGGCGCCGTGGCGCAGCACCCGGCGGGTGCGCTGCACGTCGGTGGCGTAGCGCTCGGTCAGCGTGGCGGGGCCGCTGCCAGCGGGTGCGCCGGCCTGGGCCTTGGCCAGCACCCGCGCCAGCACGGCGCCGGCCGGGCTGCCGTGGTGGCGCGCCAGGTCGAGCGCCGGGCGGTCAGCGGTGGCGCCCGCTGCGCCAGGCAGGCCGGGCACGCCAGGCAGGCCGGGCACCGGCACGTTGTGCTCCAGCCGCTGCATCGCTGTTGCGCCCTCGGCCTTGAGCGTCTGCACCCAGCCGCTGGCCTCTAGCCGCAGCCGCAGCGCCACCCGGGCCTGCGCCAGGTGCTCACCCGGCGTGTCGAAGTAGACGGCGGCCAGCCGCTCGACCACTGCGCTGCGCGTGGCCACCGCCCGCCGCAGCGCTGCCAGGCGGGCGATGGGGATGCGGAACTTGAGCTCGATTTCAGACGACATGGCCGGCATGCTGCCATGTTTGGTGCTGCTGGATCGATGCACCGCAACCCTGGGCCGGCCGCCCGGGCATGCCCGACTAAACTAGCGGGTTAGCCCTGAGCCCTGGACCCCCCATGCCGCTGTTCTGGAAACCCTACACGTCGGATGTCACCCGCTTCATCGGCGAGTTGAAGGCCAGCAAGCCGACGCTGGAGGCCGAGCAGCGCGCCGGCCGGGCGCTGTTGTGGGACAAGCAGCTTGACCGCACTGCGCTGGCCGAGTACCACGATGCCAACGTGCCGCAGCCACCGTATGTCTACTTCCCCAAGCCGATCGAGCGCTGAGCGGGCGCGGTCGGGGTGGCGGTGAGCGGCGCGGCGGCAGCGGCCCATCCGGTGGCCGGCCCGGCCGCCGGATTTGACGCCGCATTGCCGCCGGCGCCCGACGCCGACACGCTGCCAGTGGACCGGGTGGCGCTGGCCCGGCTGTACGGTGAGCCGCTGTTCCGCCTGCCGCACGACCTGTACATCCCGCCCGATGCGCTGGAGGTGTTTTTAGAGGCTTTTGAGGGCCCGCTGGATTTGCTGCTGTACCTGATCCGGCGGCAGAACTTCAACATCCTCGACATCCCGCTGGCCGACGTGACGCGCCAGTACCTGACCTACGTTGACCAGATCCGCCAGCACAACCTCGAGCTGGCCAGCGAGTATTTGCTGATGGCGGCGATGCTGATCGAGATCAAATCGCGCATGCTGCTGCCGCCCAAGAAGACGGCCGACGGTGACGACGGGCTCGACCCCCGGGCCGAGCTGGTGCGCCGGCTGCTGGCGTACGAGCAGATCAAACAGGCTGCCGCCCGGCTGGACCGGCTGCCGGTGGTGGGGCGCGATTTTTTGCGGGCGCAAATCCACATCGAACAAAGTCTGCAGCCGCGCTTTCCCGACGTGGTGGTGGCCGATCTGCAAGCCGCCTGGGCCGACATCCTGACGCGCGCCAAGCTCAACCAGCACCACCGCATCAGCCGGGCGCAGCTGTCGGTGCGTGAGCACATGAGCCTGCTGCTGCGCCGGCTGGCGGGCCGGCGCTTTGCCGAGTTTCATGAGCTGTTTGATGCCAGCCGCGGCACGCCGGTGCTGGTGGTGACCTTTATCGCGATGCTCGAGCTGTCACGCGAGCACCTGCTGGAGATCACCCAGGCCGAGGCCTTTGCGCCGATCTACGTGCGGCTGGCCTACCAGCCGGCTTGATCGAGGGGTTGACGGGTGGTTTGTTCGGCGGCTTGGGCGGCGGCTTGATCGGCGGCTTGATCGGCGGGCTGGGCGGCGGGTTGCGCGGCGGGCTGGTCGGCGGCCGCCAGCGCGCTGTCCACCAGCGCCAGCAGCCGGGCCAGGTCCACCGGCTTGGTCAGGTAGTCGGCAAAGCCAGCGCGCCGGGCTTGCGCCAGGTCATCGGGCAGCGCATTGGCGCTGACGGCCAGCACCGGCGTGGCCGCCAGGCCCGGCAGCCGGCGCAGCCGGCGCAGCACCTCAAAACCGTCGATGCCCGGCAGCTGGATGTCGAGCAGCACCAGGTCGGGTGGCTGGGCGGCGGCCATCGCCAGCCCCTGCTCAGGCAGGCCGGCCAGCCGCAGATCGATCATCGGCCGGTGCGCCAGCATGCCCTGCATCAGCAGCTGGTTGACCTCGTTGTCCTCGATGTACAGCACCTGCTGGCGCCGGCCCGGCGGGCGCACCGGGCTCGGCACGGGTGGCGGCGCCAGCGGGGCAGCGGCCAGGCTGTGCGGCAGCCGCAGCCAGAACACGCTGCCCTGGCCCAGCACGCTGCGCACCCCGATCTGGCCGTGCATCAGCGCCACCCGTTGGCGGCTGAGCGCCAGGCCGATGCCGCTGCCCTCGACCGCGCTGTCCTGGTCCAGCCGCTCAAACGCCTGAAACAGCCGCGGCACATGCGCCGGTGCGATGCCCGCGCCCTGGTCAGCCACCTCGATCAGCACGCTGCCGGGGCCTGGCGCGTGGCCGGGCGCCATCGCAGCGCCGCTGCTATCGATCCGGCAGGCCAGCCGCACCTGCGCACCAGCGGGGCTGAACTTGATGGCATTGGACAGCAGGTTGAGCAGCACCTGGCGCAGCCGGGTGCTGTCGGCCAGCGCCATGCAACACGCCGGCGCGGCCGCCAGATCGAGCCCCAGCAGCACGCCGCGCGCCTGCGCCACCGGTTGCACCAGGCCCAGGCAGTCTTGTGCCAGCGCCGCCACGTCCACCGGGGCCAGCACCAGCGCCAGGCGGCCGGCCTCGATGCGGCGCGCCCGGCCAGCGCCTTCTGGTAGGCACGGCGGCAACGCGCCCGGTCTTGCAGGTGCAGGGGGTCGGTCCAGTGGCCGGCCAGCAGCTCCGCCAGGCCGAGACCGGTGAAATCGAGCCAGCGCGGGTTGAACCAGGCCGCCACAAACCACCGCCCGACCACCAGATCAGCGCGGGCGCGGCGTCGGCCAGGGTGCGCAAGCGGGTATCGCTCTGGCGCAATGAGCGTCGATTGCCATCGGCGCGTTCTGCCGGCCGGGCCGGCCGCAGGCGCCACTGCGCCTGACACTGAGCCCGCCGCTCAGCCCGCTGTCACCAACTGCACGGTGGCGGTGCCCGCGTCCACGCCGTCAACATACAGCCGGTAGTCAAAGGAATCAGACGCCCCGGTGTAGACAAAGCTGGAATCCTCAAACACCGTCAGCATCCCGTTGGCGGGCCAGCGCACCACCAGCGCGCGCACCTCTTTGTTGGCGTCGGCCGGCAGGCTCAAATCGTTGTACAGGCAGGCCGGGCCGTCCACCCCGGTGCTGGGCACCTGGGAGCCGGGCACGCCCAGGCCGCCATAGCCGCCATAGCGGTAGGCGCCGGGCACCAGCGCGCTGCCATGCCGAAACGACCTGGACGTCGGAGCGGCCGCCGCCGCAGCCGCGTAGGTGTAGGCGCCGGCTTGGCGCGGGGTGTCGTAGCGGTAGGCCATCGGGGCGTTGCGGCGTCGGGGCGTCGGGGTGTTGAGGTGGGGGGGGGCGTCGGGTGCGGGGTCAGACTGCCGTGTAGGGCTCGCAGCCAAACACCGTGGCCGTGGCATCCAGCGTCACCAGCAGGTAGCGCGTGCCGGCACTGAGCGCCGCGTGGCTGATGCTCAACACCGCCGCGCCGTCGGTGGCCTGGTTGGCCAGCGTCAGCACCAGGGCCAGGTCACTGACGCGCAGCAGCGCCAGCTTGGGGATCGTCAAGTTGGGCAGCAGCGTGCCGGCCGCGTTTTTAAACGGCTGGCTGACGATGCTGGCACTGCCCGCGGCGGGCAGCAGCGTCACGTCGGTGGGCAGTGGCGGCGTGCTGCGGTTGCCGGCGGCATCGAAGGCGCGCACCCGCACCGCGTCGGTGCTGCCGGGCGTGCGGCCGGTGATGCTGGTGGTGAGCACATTGCCCACCGCCAGCCAGGTGCTGCCGCCGTCGAGTGAGCGCTCGTAGCCGGTGACGGCCACGTTGTCACTGCCGGCGGGCCAGGCCAGGGTGTAGCCGGTGCTGGTGACCGCGCTGGCCGAGACCACGCCGACCAGCGTGGGCGGTGTCGTGTCGCCGGCGCCACCGGCGACCACGATATTGAAGGCGTTGCTGTCAACCGTGGCGCCCAATGAATCAGTGGCGCGCACCGTGAGGGGGTAGCTGCCGGCTGACGTGGGCGTGCCGCTGATGACGGCCGTGCCGGTGTTGATCGCCAGGCCCGGCGGCAGGCTGCCCGTCTGCACGGCATACGACAGCGCTGGCGTGCCGCCGCTGAAATAGCCGGCCAGCGCGTTGGCGCCCCAGCTGAAGACCGCCCCCAGCGTGCCATTTTTGTTGGGCACCGTGCCATTGAAGGCCAGCACCCCGCTTTGCACCAGCGCAAAGGCATTGCCGCCGGTCAGGCTGGCGTGCAGCCGGGCCGCATCGGCCGCCGTCAACTGCTTGCCGACAAAAACCGCGACAAACACCACATCGGCCGACACCCAGCTGGCCGCCGTCCAGCCACCGATGGCGCCCAGGTGCAGCACCCCCGGGTAGCTGCCGAACTGGCCATTGGCGTTGCTCAAACCCCCGGCAAAGTTGGCGTCTAGTGCACCGTTGAGGTAGATGAACACCGAGTTGGGCAGGTTGCCGTTGCGGGTGACGCAAATCGTGTTGGCGCCGGTGGACAGCGCTGCGGCCGTGGCCGCGCCACTGGTGGGCTGGCCGGGGTACATCGCCGTGGTCACCCGGCTGCCAGGCGCCAGCCGCACCAGCGGGCCCGACCCGCCCACCAGGTCGGGGTTGTCGGCACTGGCCCCGTTGAACTTGTTCAGCACCACAAACACGCTGATCGGCCCGCTCACCGGGGTGTCGGCGCCGGCAAACGTCACCCCACCCGGAAAGGTGTAGTTGGTGGCGCCTGCGGCCGTCTTGAAGCTGCGCCCGTACGGCACCGAGCTGCTGGGCGTGGGCAGGCTGTTGGGCAGCAGCGTGCTGGGGTGGGTGGTGGTGACCAGCCCGGCTTTGAATTCTTTGACCGTGTTGTCGTCATCGACCGCAAAAAAATAGGTCAGGGACGGGTACAGCGGGTCGGCGGTGTTGAGTGCGATGGGCATGGGCGATTGACCTCGGGGCTTAAACCTTGGGGTTCCAGTTGGCGGGCTTGTAGGCCCAGACTTCACCGTTGTTGCCGTTGACGAGACCCAGGTAGCAGTCCATCGCGGCGGAATATTTGAACTTGCCGTGCACGCCGGTCTCGGTGCCGTAGACAGGGGCATCGGGGCCGGTGGTGGGCAGTTGCCCGATGGCCCAGCCGGTGCTCAGGTTGGCGGGCGTGCTGGTGGTCCACAGGGCGCGCAGCCCGCCCCACATCACGAACCGCCCGCGCTGGGTGTCGAACGTGATGCCCATGCCCGAGCTTTGTGGACGCACCGCAAAGTGCGCGTCCATCGCCGCCAGGTACGACGCCTTG
>JANMKO010000580.1:0-2492 GCA_031372085.1 Betaproteobacteria bacterium | reverse complement strand
ACCGCCGCCTACCCGCAGGCCCAACTGGAGCGCATCGATGCGGCGTGCGACGCCTGGATGGCCCGGCTCAAGGCCCAGGTAACCGCCTGCCGCAGCCTGCGCAGCGAGATGGCGCTGTCACCGGCGGCGCGGGTGCCGCTGTATTTGATCGGCGATGGCGACGCTGATGCGGCT
Organism: Betaproteobacteria bacterium; assembly: GCA_031372085.1. GTDB lineage: Bacteria > Pseudomonadota > Gammaproteobacteria > Burkholderiales > Burkholderiaceae_C > Pseudaquabacterium. The sequence continues at coordinate 2,318 of JANMKO010000580.1, read as the reverse complement.
TTCATCCACCAGGCCGCGCCGCTGCTGAAGGCGCTGGTCAAGCTGTCGGCGGTGACGGTGTTCACCGACGAGGCTGAATTTGCCCGGGCCAGCGCACGCTCGCCAGTGGCCGTGTCGGGCGGGGTGCGGCTGGCGCTGCATGTCGAAATCGACATCGCCGCCGAGCGCGCCCGCCTGGCCAAAGAGATCACCCGGCTGGCGGGTGAAATCAGCAAGACCGAGGCCAAGCTGGGCAATGACAGTTTTGTCGCCCGCGCCAAGCCGGCGGTGGTAGACCAAGAGCGGGCCCGGCTGGCCGACTTTGGCCAGGCGCTGGCGCGGCTGCAAACCCAGGCGGCGGGCTTGCCAGCGGCCTGACGGCGGCACCACCACCCGCCACCACCCCAGGCCCGATCAGCCGCCGGGTGGATCACCAGCCCTGCGCGTCGTCCGCTGGCGCCAGCAGCGCGTCAATGCGTCGCGCCACCTCCCACGCGGCCCGCACGCGGGACTCTCGCGTGGTGCCGGCCAGCCGGGGCGTGACCTGCAGCGTGTCGATCTGGTGCAGCGGCCGGCCCGGCGCCAGCAGCCCGGGCTCCAGGCTGTCGAACCAGGCCGCCGCCATGCGGCCGCTGCCCAGCACATGGGCCAGCGCCAGCTCGTCAAACAAGGCGGTGGACGACAGGCTGACCAGCACCTGGCTGGGCTTGCAGATCGACAGGTAGCGCTCACCCAGCAGGCCCTGGTAGCGGGTAAAAAAGCTCAAGGTGACGCAGACACCGTCGCACTGCTCCATCAGCTCACGCAGGCCCATCGGCTCAACCAGCCAGTTGGCCCACAGCGGGTCGTTGGCATGCAGGGCCGGGTCATAGCCGACCACATGCGCGCCAAACGCCGCCAGCAAGGCCGCCAGCGGCTGCGCGGCCGGCATCATGCCCACCAGCCCGACGGTGGACCCACCCAGCTCACGCCCCACCAGCAGGCCCTCGGCATTGACCACCGGCACCCGGCGCAGCAGTTGCAGCAGCGCGCCGATCATGAACTCGGCCTCGGCCACCGCAGTGGCGTCGCCCGGGCGAACCACCTCGGCGCCGGCCCGGGCGCAGGCCTCGAAGTCGATGTTCTCGGCCCCGGCGGACAAGCGCCCCACCGCCTTGAGCAGCGGCGCCAGGGCCAGCGTCTCGGCGTCCAGCGCCACGGTGGGCGGGATGATCAGCGCGCGTGCATTGGGCAGGGCCAGGCGCAGCGCGGCCAGATCACGCGCCAGATCGGGCGCGTAGCGCACCGCGTGGCGCGCCACCAGCCACTGCATCACCTCGGGATCGAGGGGCTCGACGATCAGCACCATGCGGCCGCCCCAACCCGGTCGGGCCCTGTTGGCGTCAAAACCGCCATGCCAGAATCAATCCAGTTCCACACGTCGACGGGCACTCTCAATGTTGGTGAAAAAAGCGATTTTCCCGGTGGCCGGCCTCGGCACCCGGTTCTTGCCGGCCACCAAGGCCCAGCCCAAGGAAATGCTGCCCGTGGTGGACAAGCCGCTGATCCAGTATGCGGTGGAAGAAGCGTATGCCGCTGGCGTGCGCGAGATGATCTTTGTCACCGGCCGTCACAAACGCCCGATCGAAGACCACTTCGACATGACCTTTGAGCTGGAGGTGGCGCTGGAGCAAGCCGGCAAGACCGAGCTGCTGGAGGTGGTGCGCAGCGTCAAGCCGCATGACATGGAGTGCATTTACGTGCGCCAGGCGCAGGCGCTCGGCCTGGGCCACGCCGTGCTGTGCGCCCAGCGCCTGGTGGGCAATGAGCCGTTTGCGGTGCTGCTGGCCGATGACCTGATGGTGGGCCAGCCGCCGGTGCTCAAGCAGATGGTGGACCAATTTGCCGAGTGGCGGGCGTCCATCATCGCGGTGCAAGAGGTGCCGGCCGAGCACACCCGGCGCTACGGCATCGTGGCCGGCACGCCCGTCAACGACCGGCTGGTGGACGTCACCCGCATCGTTGAAAAACCGGCACCCGACGACGCGCCGTCGCGCCTGGGCGTGGCCGGCCGTTACATCCTGACGCCGGGGGTGTTCCATGAGATTGCCAGTCAGCCGCGCGGGGTGGGGGGCGAGATCCAGCTCACCGACGGCATTGCGTCGCTGCTGCGGCGTGAGAAGGTGTTTGCCTACCGCTACGCCGGCCAACGCTACGACTGCGGCAGCAAAGAGGGGTTTTTGCAGGCCAATGTAGAGCTGGCCCTGGCGCACCCTGAAGTAGGCCCACCGTTCAGGGCCTACCTGAAGGGTTTGACGCTCTGACCGTGCGCCGGCACGCCCGCCCACACGTCCGCCCAC
>JANMKO010000567.1:0-10017 GCA_031372085.1 Betaproteobacteria bacterium | reverse complement strand
GGCATCGTCACCGCGCTGCCGCAGAAGATGGGTTGAGGCCGTAGGACGCAGCCGACAACAAGGCAAGCGGGGGGACGATTCACGGGCCGCAGGCCGCTCGGTAATCTGGTGCTTCGTCGGGTGTGCAGTGGGCCGCCCGGGATGTTCAACCTGACCCGAAGGAAACCCCCATGAACAAAGACCAAGTCAAAGGCGCCATCAAGGACGCCGCCGGCAAAGTGCAAGAAAAAACCGGTGAAGTGATCGGCAGCTCAGAGCAGCAGGTCAAGGGCCTGGCCAAGCAGGTGGAAGGCAAGGTTCAAAAGCAGGTCGGCAATGCGAAGGAAGCGCTGAAAGAGGCGCGCAGCAAATAAGCGCTGGCGGCCGGCCTTTTTTTCTGCAACTCAAGGACAAACCATGACCACAAACTACCAGACCCGCGACCAGTACGGCATGTACGCTGCCGACAGCGGTGGCCCCGGCCCCGAGTTGATGGGCGCCGATACCCTGCTGGGCAACGACGTTTACAACAAGGACGGCGAAGACCTGGGCGACATCAAAGAGTTCATGATCGACATGCGCTCGGGCCGGGTGGTGTATGCCGTGCTGTCATTCGGCGGCGTGCTGGGCCTGGGCGACAAGCTGTTTGCCGTGCCGTGGTCGGCACTGGTGCTCGACACCGTCAACAAGCGCTTCACGCTCGATGTGTTGAAGACGGCGCTTGAAAAAGCCCCCGGCTTCGACAAAGACAAATGGCCGTCGATGGCCGACAAGACCTGGGCCAGCGGCGTGCATGAGTTTTACGGCGCGCCTTTTCGCGCCGACTGATCCAAGCCCACCGCCCGGCGCCAAGCTGGGCGGTGGGGCCCAGTTGACCGACTGACCGCTTGACCGCTTGACCGCCCGGCCCCGCGCCGGGCGTTTTGCGTTTTGCGTTGTGCGTTCTGCGTTTTGCGTTGTGCACGGGGCCGGGCTGCAGGCGCAACAAGGGCCGGCAAAGCAGCCCAGTTCGGGCCTTCTGGCGGGCCGCTGGCAACCTAGCATCGAGGCGCTGACCGGCCGGCGCCACTGCGGCCGGCGCCGCAGCCGCCCTTGCCAGGAGCCCGCCATGTCCGACATGTCCTTGCCGCCGCTGTCTCTGGTGCCCCTGGGCCCCAATGGCAGCATGCCCCCGTCCGCCGCGCCGCGCCCTGGCGCCGGCCCGTCGTCCACACCGCGGGCTACACCGCCGGCCATGCCGTCCCCCGGGCCGTTTGCCTGGCCCACACCGCCCACGCCCGGCTACCCGGCGCCGGTGTGCCAGACCGAGCCCGAGCCGTGTGAGATCGAAGGCCCGAACGGCAAGATCAGCGCCGGCCGGCTGGCTTTTTTTGATGCCGGCGCCGGCCTGGTGATGCTGCAGATTGCGCCGTCGCGCGGCACGCTCACGCTCAAGCTCACGCAGTTCCGCAGGCTCACCCTCACCCGCCCTTTGCTGCCGGTGGCCACCCCGGCCAGCGGTGCTTTTGATGCCACCACACCGCTGCTGCCACAGCGCGCCGTGGCACGCTGGCGGCTGCGCTTCAAGGACGGCCAGGAGGTGCTGATCGACAGCCTGGGCCCGGTGCACACCGCGCTGGGCGTCTTCACCTTCGCCCCGATAGACGGCACCGGCCAGGTGCTGCGCAGCTTTTACCCCCGGGCGATGCTGGCGCCGGCCGAGCCGGGCGGGTCGAACCCGACCGATCTGTCGGCCAACATGGGCCCGTGCAGCGCGCCGGGCGGGGCCAACCTGCCCCCGGTGTCCGCTGTGCCCCCTGGGCTCGCGCCACGCATCGGCGACGTGCTGGTCGAGCAGCTCGCCACCACCCCGGTGCGGGTGGAAGAGGCCGCCGCCGAGCAGCAACTGCTGCGCGCCCGCAAGCTGGGCGACATCCTGCTGCTGCAGCAGATCGTCACGCCCGAGCAGCTGCTGGCCGCCATCGACCAGCAGGCCCGCATGCCGATGGTGCGCATCGGCGAGGCGCTGCTGGCACTGGGCTATCTGAGTGAGGCCAAGCTGGCCGAGGCGCTGGCGCTGCAGGCGCGGGACCGCAGCCTGCCGCTGGGTGAGCTGCTGGTGCGCCGGGGCGATGTCACGCGCGCTGATCTGCAAACCGCGCTGGCGCGCAAGATGGGCTACCCCATCGTCGATGTGCAGGCGTTTCCGGTCGAGCCCGAGGGGGCGCTGCGGCTGCCGGTGTCGGCGGCGCGCCGGCTGATGGCCTTGCCGCTGATGATGCGCGGCGGCCGGCTGGTGGTGGCGCTGGAAGACCCGTCGGCGCGCAACGCCATCGACGAGATCGAGTTCTCGGCCCAGTGCAAGGTGCTGCCCGTGCTGGCGCGGGCCGGCTCACTGGCGAACGCGATCGAGCGGGTGTATTCACGCCTGGGCAAGGGCGCGATTGAGCCCGGAGGGGCGCTGACGGGCGCGTTCAACGTGGTCGATTTTGACCAGGTGGACAACGCCGACAAGCTGCTGGCCAACCTGGAGCAACAGCACGGCAGCGACACCCGCGAAGACGACAGCCCGATCGAGCAAAGCGACAACTCGCTGGTGCGGCTGATCAACACCATGATTCTGGAGGCACGCCAGCAGGGCGTGTCCGACATCCACATCGAATGCCTGCCCGACAAGGAGAAGGTGCAGGTGCGCTTCCGCCGCGACGGCGTGCTGCGGCCCTACATCGAGCTGCCGGCCAGCTACCGCTCGGCAATCGTGGCGCGCATCAAGATCATGTGTGATCTCGATATCTCGGAGCGCCGCAAACCGCAGGACGGCAAGATCAACTTCGGCCGCTGGGTGCAGGGCCAGCGGCTGGAGCTGCGGGTGGCCACCATCCCCACCGCCAACGGGCTGGAAGACGTGGTGATGCGGCTGCTGGCATCGGCGCGCACCCTGCCGCTGGACGCGATGGGCCTGCAGGCCGACACCCTGGCCCAATTCAAGGCGGTGATCAGCCGGCCTTACGGCATGGTGCTGTGCGTGGGCCCCACCGGCAGCGGCAAGACCACCACGCTGCATGCCGCGCTGGGCCACATCAACACCCCCGAGCGCAAGATCTGGACCGCCGAAGACCCGGTGGAAATCACCCAGCCGGGCCTGCGCCAGGTGCAGATCAACCCGAAGATCGACTGGACCTTTGCCAAGGCACTTCGGGCCTTCTTGCGCGCCGACCCGGACGTGGTGATGGTGGGCGAGATCCGCGACAGCGAGACCGCGCAGATGGCCATCGAGGCATCCCTCACCGGCCACCTGGTGCTCAGCACCCTGCACACCAACAGCGCGCCCGAGACGGTGACGCGGCTGCTGGACATGGGCATGGACCCGTTCAGCTTTGCCGACAGCCTGCTGGCGGTGCTGGCGCAGCGGCTGGTGCGGCGCTGGTGCAAGCACTGCGTGGGCGCCGCACCCGCCAGCGCGCAGGCCACCGAGGCCCTGCTGGACGAGTACCTGCACGCCTACCCCGACCCGGCCCAGCGCCCCGAGCGCGAAGCGCTGCGTGCCGAATGGACCACCCGCTACGGCGTGGCCGGCGTGCTGCAACACCACCACGCGCCCGGTTGCAGCCATTGCGACCAGAGCGGCTTTGCCGGCCGGCTGGGCCTGCATGAGTTGCTGGTGGTGAGCCGCGAGTTGCGCCGGCTGGTGCAGACCAATGCCCGCGCCGCCGAGCTGCAGCGTGTGGCCATGGGCGAGGGCATGCGCACCTTGCGCCAGGACGGCATCCACAAGGTGCTGGCCGGCCTGACGTCCATCGAAGAAGTGCGCGCCACCAGCAACGGCTGATTGCAGGCGCCGGGCGTCAATCCCCATTTGGGGTGAGGCGCGACAAACTAGGGGTGGCAATCGCCCCCGACGAAGCGCTTAATAAATTTAGCGCTTTGTAAACACAAGCCCCCCAACGGGCCGAGATCAAGGCGCTCAAGTCGGCACCCGCCGCACTTGTTGCCTGTCGTCCGCGCTTGCTGTTTTTTGCCTCCTGCCCGGTTGGGTGGCCTGCAACGCACTGACCCGCCCCTGGCCACCGCCAGGGTGGCTTTGCGGCCACCCTGCCCGGGCACCGGGTCGACCTTCTTGCCAATGGGCAGCCGCCAGGCGGCTGCAAATCGAGTCTCAGGCCCAACCGACAAACGGTTTTGACTGAGCGGGAGATTGCCATGCTGCACGGGATTGTGTCGTCTAGCTTGCGCCTGCAGGCCATCGTGCTGGCGCTGGCCGCCGTGCTGCTGTTCGGCGGCCTGTGGCGCATGCGCAGCCTGTCGCTGGACGTGGTGCCCGAGTTCTCGCCGCTGTCGCTTGAAGTGCACACCGAGGCGCTGGGCCTGTCGGCGTCGGAGGTCGAATCGCTGATCACCGTGCCGCTGGAGGCCGACCTGCTGAACGGCGTGCCGTGGCTGCAATCGATCGAATCCGAATCGATCACCGGCCTGTCGGCAATCGAGATGTTTTTTGCCCCCGGCACCAACCTGATGCAGGCCCGCCAGATGGTGCAAGAGCGCCTGACCCAGGCCCACGCACTGCCCAATGTGTCGAGCCCGCCGGTGCTGCTTCAGCCGGTCTCGTCGGCCAGCCGCATCATGAACATCGGCCTGAGCTCCAAGACGGTGTCGCTGATCGAGATGTCGGTGCAGGCGCGCTGGAACATCGTGCCGCGCCTGGTGGGCGTGCCGGGCGTGGCCAATGTCTCGGTCTGGGGCCAGCGCAACCGGCAGGTGCAGGTGCAGGTGGATCCGGCCACGCTCAAGGCCAAGGGCGTCACGCTGGACCAGGTGGTCAAGACCGCCGGTGAGGCAGTGTGGGCGTCGCCGTTGACGTACCTCAACTCGTCCACGCCGGGGGCAGGTGGCTTTATCGACACGCCCAATCAGCGCCTGGGTGTGCGGCATATCTCGCCGATGTCCAGCCCCGAGACGTTTGCCGAGGTGCCGGTGCACGGCACGTCCATCCCGCTGCGCGAGGTGGCCACCGTGGTCGAGGACAGCCAGCCGCTGATCGGTGATGCGCTGCTCAAAGACGGCCCCGGGTTGATGCTGGTGGTCGAGAAGTTCCCCGGCGCCAACACGTCGGACGTGACCCGCGGTGTCGAAGCCGCGCTGCATGAGCTGACGCCCGGCATGAAGGGCATCGAGATCGACTCCACCATCTACCGGCCGGCCGGCTTCATTGAGCGCGCCAGCAAAAATCTGCTGATCGGGGTGGTGGCCGCCTATTTGCTGGTGGTGCTGGCGCTGCTGGCGGTGATGGCCAACTGGCGCGCTGCGCTGGTGGCGGCCATCGCCATCCCCACCTCGCTGATCGCCGCCACCTGGGTGTTCCACCTGCGGGGCGACAACATCGACATGATGATCATTGCCGGCCTGATGCTGGCGGTGTCGGTGATCGTGGACGACGCCATCGGCGACGCCGGCCAGATCGCCCGCCACCTGCGCCTGGCGCGCCAGCAGGGCAGCACCCAATCCGCGCTGGCGCTGGTGGTGCAGGCGTCGCTGGCCGTGCGCGGGCCCATGTTGTATGCCACGGTGATCGTGCTGCTGGCGGTGCTGCCGGTGCTGTTCATGCAGGGGCCGGGGGCGGCGTTCTTCCAGCCGCTGATCTGGGCCTACATGCTGGCGGTGCTGGCGTCACTGGCCGTTGCGCTCACGCTGACACCGGTGCTGGGCCTGCTGCTTTTGGCGCCGGCGGCCGCAGCCGGCCGCGTTGATGTGCCGCTGGTGCCGCCACTGGTGTCGCCGCTGGTGTCGCCGCTGATGGCCCGCCTGCAGCGCCGCTGTGACCGCCTGCTGGCGGCGGCGATGCGCTCGTGGGTGCCGGCCGCCGGCCTGGCGGCGGTGGGCCTGGTGGTGGGGGTGCTGGTGTGGACCACGGCCGAGCGCGAGTGGATCCCCAGCTTCAAAGAGACCGATGTGGTGGTCGAGTGGCGCGCCGCGCCGGGTGCATCCCTGCCGGCGATGAACCGCGTCACCGCAGCGGTGATGAAAGACCTGCTGGCCATCAAGGGCGTGCGCAACGCCGCCGCCCAGGTGGGCCGGGCGGTGCTGGCGCAAGAAGCGTCAGACGTCAACAGTGCAGAGGTGTGGGTCAGCATCGACCCCAAAGCCGACTACGAAGCCACCTTGATGGCCATGCGTGAAGCGATCAGCACCTACCCGGGCATCACCGCCGAGGTCAACACCTTCCTGACCAAGAAGATGCGTGAAACCCTGACCGGCGGCGAAGAGACCGTGAGCGTGCGGGTGTACGGCCATGACCAGGCCATCATCCAGGGCAAGGCGGTTGAGATCCGTGACCTGCTGGCCAAGATCGACGGCATTGCCAACCCGCAGGTCGAGTTCCTGGCCGAGAAAACCACGATCGAGGTCAAGGTCGATCTCGACAAAGCCCGGGTGCACGGCCTCAAACCCGGTGACGTGCGCCGCGCCGCGTCGTCACTGGTGTCGGGCATCACGGTGGGCGCGCTGTTCCAGGACCAGAAAGTGTTTGATGTGGTCGTGCTGGGCAGCCCGGCGGTGCGCAGCAACCTGAGCGACATGCGCGACCTGCTGATCGACACGCCCACCGGCGACCAGGTGCGGCTGGCCGACATTGCCGACGTGCGCACCATCGCCTCACCCGGGGTGATCCGACGCCAGGGCGTGTCGCGGCGCATCGATGTGGAGGCCGATGTGATCGGCGGCAATGTGGGCGCGGTGTCGCGTGAGGTGGCCCGGCGCATCAAGGACGTGGTGTTCCCGTTTGAGTACCACGCCCAGGTGGTGGGTGAGCACTTTGCGCGGCGCGACGCGCTGCGCTCGCTGTACAGCTACCTGGCGGCGGCGGCGGTGGTCAGCTTTCTGGTGCTGCAAGCCGCGCTCGGCAGTTGGCGGCTGGCGCTGATCGCCCTGGCCGGCATCCCGATAGCGCTGCTGGGCGGCTTTGTGGCGATGCAGCTCGGCGGCGGGGTGATGCTGCTCGGCTCGCTGCTGGGTTTTGTCACGCTGCTGGGCCTGGCGGTGCGCAACGGCATCGGCCTGGTGCGGCACTTCCAGGCCCTTGAGCAGCAGGGAGAGCCGTTTGGTGAGGCCCTGCTGCGGCGCGGCCTGGCTGAGCGCTTTCCGGCCCTGGCCGGCAGCGCCATCACCACCGCCGTGCTGGTGCTGCCGTTTGTCGTGATGGGCAATGTGGCGGGGCTGGAGATCGTGCACGCCACCGCCGTGGTGGTGCTGGGCGGGCTGGTCACCGTCTCGCTGCTGACCCTGGTTTGCATCCCGGCCATGTACCTGCGCTTTGGCGCCGGCACGGCGCAAGACCGCCTTGACCTGGCCCCCCTGCCAGCCCCTGCCCTGCTGTGACCCGTGAGGTTCAAACCATGCGCACCCTCAATACCCTCCATGCCGCCACCGTGCTGTTGATGCTGGCACTGGGCGCCTTGCCAGCGCTCAACGCCCGGGCCGCCGACGCCCCCAAGACCAAGGGCGCGGCCCATGTCGAGGCGATCAACGGCAGCAGCCTGAAAAAGGTGGTGCTGACGCAGAAGGCCGCTGACCGGCTCGACATCAAGACCGGCGCCGTCACCGCTGATGCGGCCGGCGCATTGAGCACGCCGTATGCGTCGGTGCTGTACGACGTGAAGGGCAACACCTGGGTCTACACCAACCCCGAGCCGCTGGTGTATGTGCGCCATGCCATCACGGTGCTGTCGGTCAAGGGCCCGAGCGCACTGCTCAAAACCGGCCCGGCGGCGGGCACGGCGGTGGTGGTGGTGGGTGCGTCCGAGTTGTACGGCGCTGAGAGCGGTGTCGGGCACTAGCCTGGGCACCCGCCCACCCACCCACCCGCACCGCCAGCACGCCCGCACTGAACCCACCGGAGGCCCGCGCCATGATGCGATGGATCGTCAATACCAGCCTGCGCTTCCGCTTTCTCGTGATCGCCACCGGCGTGTGCCTGATGTACTTTGGCTTCCTGCGTCTGCGTGAGATGCCGGTCGATGTGTTCCCTGAGTTTGCGCCGGCCAAGGTGGAGATCCAGACGATTGCGCTTGGCCTGTCGCCCAGCGAGGTCGAAGCCCTCGTCACGCTGCCACTCGAAAAAGCGCTGGCCGGTGTGCCCGGCGTGGCCGAGTTGCGCTCCAAGTCCGTGCCGCAGTTGTCGTCGGTGGTGGTGCTGTTCCGCAAGGGCGTGGATGAGCTGCGCACCCGCCAGCTGGTGACCGAGCGGGTGGCGATTGCCACCCCCAACCTGCCGCGCTGGGCGGCGCCGCCGTTCATGATGCCGCCGCTGTCGTCCACCAGCCGGGTGATGAAGATCGGCATCACCTCGGCCAAGCGCCCGGTGATGGATTTGTCGATGCTGGCCTACTGGACGATCCGCGCGCGGCTGCTGGGCGTGCCCGGCGTGGCCAACATCGCCATTTGGGGCGAGCAGCTGAAGATGCTGCAAGTCGAGGTCGATCCTGACCGGCTGGCCACCCTGGGCCTGACGCTGGACGAGGTTTCAGAGACCGTGTCCGACGCGCTGGACGTGGGCCTGCTGCGCTACTCCAAGGGTGCGCACATCGGCACCGGCGGCTTTATCGAGACGCCCAACCAGCGGCTGGAGGTGCTGCACACGTCGGCGGGCCAGACACCTGAAACCCTGGCCCAGGTGCCGGTGGGCAGCAAAAACGGCAAGCCGCTGCTGCTGGGTGACGTGGCCAACATCCGCTTCGGGCCGCAGGGCATGATTGGCGACGCGGTGATCAACGATGGCCCGGGCCTGATGCTGATCGTCGAGAAGTTCCCGTGGGGCAATACGCTGGAGGTCACCCGCGGGGTCGAGGCGGCGCTGGAGGCGATGAAGCCCGGCCTGCCCGATGTCGAGATCGACACCAAGATCTTCCGCCCGGCCACCTTCATTGAAGACTCGCTGAAGAACCTGACCCACGCGCTGCTGATCGGCTGTGTGCTGGTGGTGCTGGTGATGATCGCGTTTTTGTACGAGTGGCGCGCCGCGCTGATCGGCACGGTGGCCATCCCGCTGTCGCTGCTGGCCGCCGGCCTGGTGCTGTACGCCAGCGGCGCGTCGATGAACACCATGGTGCTGGCCGGCTTTGTGATCGCCATCGGCGCGGTGGTGGACGACGCCATCATCGACATCGAGAACATCATGCGCCGCCTGCGGCTGCACCGCGCTGCGGGTGGCCAGCAATCGGTGGCGCGCATCATTCTTGAAGCGTCACTTGAGGTGCGCCGGCCGATTGTTTACGCCACGCTGATCGTCGTGATGGCGGTGCTGCCGGTGCTTTTTCTTGAGGGCCTGTCGGGCGCCTTCTTCAAGCCGCTGGTGCTGGCCTATGTGCTGGCCATCCTGGCGTCGATGGCGGTGGCGGTGACGGTGACCCCCGCGCTGGGCCTGATCCTGCTGCGCGGCGCGCCGCTGCGCGGCAAGGGCTCACCGTTGGTGGGCTGGCTGTCGGGCGGCTATTCCAGGCTGCTGGCCAAGACCACCCACAACCGGCGCACCACCTACCTCACGGTGGCGCTGGTCACGGTGTGCGGCATCGGCATCTGGCCGTTTCTCGGCCACTCGCTGCTGCCTGATTTCAAAGAGCGTGATTTTTTGATGCACTGGGTCACCAAGCCCGACACGTCGCACCCCGAGATGGTGCGCATCACCACCCGGGCCAGCAAAGAGCTGCGCGCCATCCCCGGGGTGCGCAACTTTGGCGCCCACATCGGCCAGGCCTTTGCCGCCGACGAGGTGGTGGGCGTCAACTTTGGTGAAAACTGGATCAGCATCTCGCCCACAGCCGACTACAACAAAGCCATCGCCGATGTCAACGAGATGGTCAACGGCTATCCCGGCCTGTACCGCGATCTGCAAACCTACCTCAAAGAGCGCATGCGCGAGGTGTTGACCGGCTCGGGTGAGGCCATCGTGGTGCGCATCTTTGGCGACGACCTGGCCGTGCTGCGCGAAAAATCAGAAGAAGTGCGCGCCGCGATGGCCGACATCGACGGCATCGTGCGCCTGCACAAAGAGCTGCTGGTCGAGGTGCC
>JANMKO010000540.1:0-5567 GCA_031372085.1 Betaproteobacteria bacterium | reverse complement strand
CGCCGGACGCGATTGCGGCGGCGCGGCAACGCGAGCTGGCTTATCTGGCGGGGCCGGATTTTCCGCTGGATCTGGCGGCGGCGGGGGTGCTGCTGGGGTCGGTCTGGCGCTGAGTTTTCGGCGCTTTGTGGGCGGCGGGCGTCGCCAGGCGGCGGCCCAGGCGTTCAGCAAGTCCAGGACGGCGCCCGCTCGCTGCCGATCTGGTAGCGCTCGATCGCCCGCGCGCACACCGCAGCGTCCACCCGCCCCTGGTCGCGCAGCGCGGTCAGCGCCGCCAGCACGATGTGGTGGCGGTCCACCTCAAAGAAGCTGCGCAGCGCGGCGCGTGTGTCGCTGCGGCCAAAACCATCGGTGCCCAGGGCCGTGAACGGTGCTTGCACGTAGCTGGCCACAAGCTGCGGCCAGGCGCGCACGTAGTCGCTTGCCACCACCACCGGTGCCGCGCCGGCCAGGCAGTGCTGCACGTGGCTCTGGCGGGCGGTTGCCTGCGGATGCAGCCGGTTCCAGCGCTCGACTTCGCGGGCGTCGCGCGCCAGTTCGCTGAAGCTGGTGGCGCTCCACACGTCGGCGTCGATTTGCCAGTCCTGCGCCAGCAACCCGGCAGCGGCGATCACCTCGCGCAGGATCGTGCCCGACCCCACCAGGCGCACTGCCGCAGTGCCGGTGCCCGGCGCGGCCCAGCGGTACAGCCCCTTGATGACGTCGGCATGCACGGCCTCGGGCAGCGTGGGGTGGGCGTAGTTCTCGTTCATCAAGGTGACGTAGTAAAAAACGTCCTCCTGGTCTTGCAGCATCGCGCGCATGCCGTGGTCGAGGATGACCGCAAACTCACCCGCAAAGCAGGGGTCGTAGGCGCGGCAATTGGGCACGGTGCTGGCTTGCAGCAGGCTGCTGCCGTCCTGGTGCTGCAGGCCTTCGCCACCCAATGTCGTGCGGCCGGCCGTGGCGCCGAGAAGGAAGCCGCGCGAGCGCTGGTCGGCGGCGGCCCAGATCAGGTCGCCGACACGTTGGAAGCCGAACATCGAGTAGTAGATGTAGAACGGCAACATGGCCTGGCCGTGCACCGAGTAGCTGGTGGCCGCCGCTGTCCAACTGCTCAAGGCACCGGCCTCGCTGATGCCCTCCTCCAGAATCTGCCCGTCGGTGGCTTCGCGGTAGCTCATCAACGAGCCGATGTCTTCGGGTTCGTAACACTGGCCTGCGCTGGAGTAGATGCCGATTTGCTTGAACAGGTTGGCCATGCCAAAGGTGCGTGCCTCGTCGGCGACGATGGGCACGATGCGCGGCCCCAGTTGCGGGTCTTTCAGCAAGTTGGTGAGCATGCGCACAAAGGCCATCGTCGTGCTCATCTCCTTGCCCTCGGCCCGGGTGGCGAACTCACCGTAGCGGGCCAGCGGCGGTATCGGCACGGCGTCGGCGCGGGGGCGGCGCACGGGCAGGCTGCCGCCCAACGCAGCGCGGCGCGCATGCAGGTAGCGCATCTCGGCGCTGTCTGCGGGCGGGCGGTAGAAGGCCAGCGTCGCGGCCTGTTCGTCGGACAGCGGCAGGTCAAAGCGGTCGCGGAAGGCGATCAGGTCGTCGCGCTCCAGCTTCTTCTGCTGGTGCGTCGTCATGCGGCCCTGGCCGGCAGCGCCCATGCCGTAGCCCTTCTTGGTCTGGGCCAGGATCACGGTGGGCTGGCCCTGCGTGCGCAGCGCCTCGTGGTAGGCGGCATGGATCTTGACAAGGTCGTGGCCGCCGCGCTTCAGGCGGTCGATCTGTTCGTCGCTCAGGCCTTGGGCCAGCGCTGCGAGTTGCGGGTTCTGGCCGAAGAAGTGGTCGCGGTTGTAGCGCCCATCCTTGGCGGCAAAGGTCTGGAACTGGCCGTCCACGGTCTGCGCAAAGGCTTGCGCCAGTGCACCTTCACTGTCCCGGGCGAACAGGCCGTCCCAGTCCGACCCCCAGACCAGCTTGATGACGCGCCAGCCGGCGCCGACGAACAGCGCTTCGAGCTCGTCGATGATGCGGCCATTGCCGCGCACCGGGCCGTCCAGCCGCTGCAGGTTGCAGTTGACGACCCAGATCAGGTTGTCGAGCTTCTCGCGCGCGGCCAAGGTCAGTGCGCTCATGCTTTCGGGCTCGTCCATCTCGCCGTCGCCGAAGACGCCCCACACGTGTCGCGCCGCGACGGCCTCACCGTTGATCTTGCGCTGGGCGGTGCGCTGCAAGCCGCGGTGCTGCAGGTAGCGCATGAAGCGGGCGTGGTAGATCGAGCTGATCGGGCCCAGGCCCATCGAGCCGGTGGGGAACTGCCAGAACTCGGGCATCAGCCACGGGTGCGGGTAGCTGCTCAGGCCTTGTGCGCCACTGGCTTGCGCCCCAAGCTCCTGGCGGTAGTGGGCCAGGTCGGCCTCGCTCAGCCGCCCTTCGAGAAAGGCCCGGGCATAGACGCCGGGCGCCGAGTGCGGCTGGTAGAACACCAGGTCACCGCCGGCCGCACTGTCCTCATCACCCGCCGCGCCGCGAAAGAAGTGGTTGAAGCCGACTTCGAACAGGTCGGCGGCGCTGGCATAGCTGGCGATGTGGCCACCGAGCTCACCGTAAGCCTGGTTGGCCCGCACCACCATCGCCAGCGCGTTCCAGCGCATCAGTGAGGCCAGACGCTCTTCGATGGCCAGATCACCGGGGAATGCCGGCTGCTGTGAGGCCGCGATGGTGTTGACGTAAGGCGTGCCACGCACCGGCTGCCAGCCGATGGCGGGCGTGCGCGCCGCTGTCGACAGCATGTCCATGATCTCGCGCACCCGGCCGGGGCCGGCGGCCTGCAGCAAGGATTGCAGCGCGGCGCGCCATTCAGCGGTTTCCTGCGGATCGTTGTCGAGGCGACTGGCGGTGTCGGGGTGCATCTGGAGGGTGGGGTCGCTCATGGAGGGCTGATGGCAGAGTGGGGCGTGGGCCGCTGCCAGCAGGCGGCCGCAGGCGGCGCCGGCAGTGCCGGCGGTTTGCGATGACAGCCACGGCCAGACATTGCAGTGCTGGCCAGTTCGGCTTTGTGCGGGGCATCCTTGATTCAAGAAGATCGCACTGTAGGCAATCTGGTGGCAGATTGACGCGGCAGGTAGGGGTGGCCCGAAACCAGCCAAAAAAGCGCACAAACCCGCAAACCCGCAAACCCACCAACCGCCTCAAACCAGCGAGCGCAACTCGCGCAGCAGCACCGACAGCATCGCCATGTCCAGCGCCGGGGCTGGGCGCAAGTCGGCCAGCAACTGGCGGCAGCGTGCCATCTGCCCCTCGCGCTGGGCCTGCCAGGCGTTGATCAGCGCGGCGGGTTCGGCCGGCTCGGCCGGCTGCGCCGCATCTGCCGGCTCGGCCGCCTGCGCCGCATCCGCCGGCTCACCGCCGCCCTTCAGTACCGACCGCGCCAGCACCCGGGCCAGCAGTGACAAATCACCCTGCATCGCCACCCGGGCCAGCGCCTGCCAGTGGCTGTCGGCCGGCAGCGCGGCCACTTGCTGGGCCAGCCAGCCCAGATCAAGCTGGCCGCCAACGCCAAAATAAACCCCGGCCACGGTGGCCACCGGCGCCCCCAGCTCAGCCGCCACCTGCACGATGTCGAGCCCCGCCACCTGGGCGTCCAGCCGCGCCACCCGCTGGGCCAGCGCCAGCGGCACGCCCTGGGCCACCAGGCCGTCGGTCTGCGCCGCCAGCGCCGCACGCTCTTGCGGCGCCAGCCAGCGATCCAGGCCCTCACCCACCGCCGCCACGCCGGGCGCAAAACGCTGCAAGGTGGCGTCCAGGTCGCGCAGCGCGGCGCGCTCACGCAGCAGCCAGACGGTGCCGCGCTCGATCAGCCGCACGCTGGCCAGCACGATCTGGTTTTGCGTGCTGACGGCCACCCGGTTGTCCAGCGCCTCGTTTTGCTGCCACAGCGGCACCAGGTCAAACACCTGCCGGGTGCCGATGTAGGCGCGCACGATGTCGGGCGGGGCGGCGCCGGTTTCTTCTTGCAGCCGGTGCACAAAGGTGGGCCCGACCCGGTTGACCATGCTGTTGACGACGTGCGTGGCGATGATCTCGCGGCGCAGCGGATGGCGCTGCAGCACCGCCGGGAAGCGCTGGCCCAGCAGCGGCGGAAAGTAGCGCACCAGCGTGCCGGCGATGGTCGGGTCTTCGGGCACATCGGACGCCAGCACCTGGTCGTACAGCGCCATCTTGTGGTAGGCCAGCAGCACCGCCAGCTCGGGCGCGGTCAAGCCCAGGCCGGCCTGGGCGCGCTCGGCCAGCGCGTCGTCGTCGGGCAAAAACTCGATCTGGCGGTTCAGCCGGCCGCTGGCCACCAGGTGGCGCAGGTAGCGGCCTTGCTCGTCCAGCAGCGCGGCCGCGCGTGCGCCGCCGACTGCCAGCACCTGGTTCTGGAAGGTGTTGTCGCGCAGCACCAGCGCGGCCACGTCGCTGGTCATTTCGGCCAGCAGTTTGTCGCGCTGGCGCGGCGTCAGCTCACCGTCGGCCACCACCGCGTTGAGCGCGATCTTGATGTTCACCTCATGGTCTGAGCAGTCCACGCCGGCCGAGTTGTCGATGGCGTCGGTGTTGATCAGGCCGCCGCGCAGCGCAAACTCGATGCGGCCCAATTGCGTACAACCCAAATTGCCGCCTTCGGCCACCACCTTGCAGCGCAGTTGCGCGCCGTTGACGCGGATCGCGTCATTGGCCCGGTCGCCACAATCGGCATGGCTCTGGCTGGCGGCTTTGAGGTAGGTGCCGATGCCGCCGTTGTAGAACAGATCAACGGGGGCCAGCAGGATGGCCTGCATCAGCTCGGCCGGCGTCAGCTGCTCAATGCCGGCGGCCAGGCCCAGCACGCTGCGGGCTTGCACCGAGACGGGGATCGATTTGGCGCTGCGTTGCCAGACGCCGCCGCCGGCCGAGATCAGCCCGGTGTCGTAATCGGCCCAGGATGAGCGCGGCAGCGCAAACAGCCGCTCGCGCTCAACAAAGCTGGTCTCGGTGTCGGGCGCCGGGTCAATAAAGATGTGGCGGTGGTCAAACGCGGCTTGCAGGCGGATGTGGCGCGACAGCAGCATGCCGTTGCCAAACACATCACCGCTCATGTCGCCCACACCGGCCACGGTGAAGGGCTGGCTCTGGGTGTCGTGGCCAAAACTGCGGAAGTGGCGCTTCACGCTCTCCCAGGCGCCGCGCGCGGTGATGGCCATCTTCTTGTGGTCGTAGCCGGCTGAGCCGCCCGAGGCAAACGCATCGCCCAGCCAGAAGCCGTACTCAGCGGCGATGCCGTTGGCGATGTCGGAGAACGTGGCCGTGCCTTTGTCGGCCGCCACCACCAGGTAGGGGTCGTCGGCGTCGTGGCGCACCACGTCGGGCGGCGGTACCACCTGGCCGCCGATCAAGTTGTCAGTGAGATCGAGCAGGCCGCGCAGATAGGCCTGGTAGCAGGCCACGCCCTCTTTTTGCAGCGCGTCACGGTCACCGGCTGCGGCCGCTGCCGGCAGGCGCTTGAGCACAAAACCGCCTTTTGAGCCCACCGGCACGATCACCACATTTTTGACCTGCTGCGCCTTGACGAG
>JANMKO010000526.1:0-4244 GCA_031372085.1 Betaproteobacteria bacterium | reverse complement strand
GGCCGTGGCAAACGCCTGGCAACGCACAACGCGCCGCAAAAACGCCACATTGCTGTGCAGGCCGACGATGTGGGTGGCGCCCAGCGCGGCGTCCAGCCGGGCCAGCGCCTGGGCCCGGTCGTCGCCCCAGACGATCAGCTTGGCGATCATCGGGTCGTAGTGCGGGCTGATGGCGTCGCCCTCGGCCACGCCGGCATCCACCCGCACCGGCTGGTCAGCGGTGCCGCGCACAAATTCAACATGCGGCGGCCAGCGCAGCACGTCCATCGTGCCGGTGGCGGGCAAAAAGCCGGCGTCGGGGTTCTCAGCGCAGATGCGGGCCTCGATGGCATGGCCGGTGATGCGCAATTCGTCTTGGCGCAGCGGCAGCGGCTGGCCGGCGGCCACCCTCAGTTGCCACTCCACCAGATCGAGCCCGGTGATGGCCTCGGTGACGGGGTGCTCCACCTGCAGGCGGGTGTTCATCTCCATGAAATAAAAGCGCAGGTCGCCGTCGTCCACCTCCTCGGCAATGAACTCCACCGTGCCGGCGCCCACATAGCCCACGGCGCGGGCGGCGGCCACCGCCGCCGCGCCCATCTCGGCCCGGCGCTGGGCGCTGATGCCGGGCGCGGGGGCTTCTTCCAGCACCTTCTGGTGGCGGCGCTGCACCGAGCAATCGCGCTCAAACAGGTGGATGCAGCCGCCCAGGCTGTCGCCAAACACCTGGATCTCGATATGGCGCGGGCGCAGCACATAGCGCTCGACCAGCACATGGTCGTCACCAAAGCTGGATTGCGCCTCGCGCTGGCAAGAGGCCAGCGCGGCGGCAAAATCAGCCGTCTGATCGACCCGCCGCATGCCTTTGCCGCCGCCGCCCGCGCTGGCCTTGATCAAGACCGGATAGCCGATGCGGCCGGCCTCGCGCGCCAGCAGCGCCGGGTCGTTGTCCACGCCGTGGTAGCCGGGCACCAGCGGCACGCCGGCTTTTTCCATCAATGTCTTGGCGGCCGATTTGCTGCCCATCGCGGCAATCGCGTCGGCCGGCGGGCCGATGAAGACGATGCCGGCGGCGGCGCAGGCGCGGGCAAAGCCCTCGTTCTCTGACAAAAATCCGTAGCCCGGGTGCACTGCCTGGGCGCCGGTGGCCAGCGCCACTTCAAGCATGCGGTCAGCCCGCAGGTAGCTGTCACGCGGTGCCGGCCCGCCAATGCACACCGCTTCGTCGCAGGCCGCCACATGGCGGGCGTTGGCATCGGCCTCGGAATACACGGCCACGGTGCGGATGCCCAGGCGGCGCGCGGTGGCGGCCACCCGGCAGGCGATCTCTCCGCGATTGGCAATCAGGATTTTTTTAAACATGGCTCACCTCGATCATGGAGAGATCGCCTGCGTGCGCTTTGCGCACCCGGCAATGGGGCTTTGCTGCAGCGGGCTGCGCCCACTGTCTGCCCGATTGGCAATCGATATTTTTTTGAACATTTTTGTCTCCTTCAACCCGCTGCGCCCGTGTTCACCGTCGTCAAACCTTCCAGGCCGGGTCGCGTTTTTGCAAAAAGGCGGCCACGCCCTCTTTGCCCTCGTCGCTGGCCCGGATGTCGGCAATGCGGCGCGCGGTATCGGCGCGCAAATCGGCCGTGATCGGCTGGCCGGCCAGCGCCTGCACCAGCGCCTTGCTGGCTTGCACCGCTTGCGGGCCGTTGGCCAGCAGCGCAGCCAGCAGGGCATCCACCTGGGCGTCCAGCGTTTCAGCGCTGGCCAGCACCTGCACAAAACCAAGCCGGTGGGCCTCGGTGGCGCTGAATTTTTCAGCCGTGATGAAGTAACGGCGTGATGCCTGCTCACCCAGCGCGCGCAACACATACGGCCCGATGGTGCCGGGCAGCAGGCCCACTTTGGCCTCGCTCAGGCAAAAGTGCAGGCCCTCGGCGGCCACCAGCACATCGCACACCGCCGCCAGGCCCACGCCGCCGGCATAACAGTCGCCCTGCACGCGGCCGATCACCGGCTTGGGGCAGGTGTAGACCGTCCACAGCATGTCGGCCAGGGCCTGGGCGTCATCGCGGTTCTGGTCCCAGGAGTAGTCGGCCATCGCGCGCATCCAGTGCAGATCGGCCCCGGCGCAAAACGCCTTGCCGTGGCCGCCCAGCACGATGGCGCGCACGCTGGCGTCGGCGCCGAGGGTTTGAAACACCGCTGTCAACTCGGCGATCACCTGGCTGTTGAAGGCGTTGCGCACCGCGGGGCGGTTGAGAAACACCCGGGCCACGGCGCCGCTGCGGGTGATGTCGAGGGTGGATTCGGCGGCGGTCATGGGTGTGCAGGCTCCGGTGGGTCGCGACGGTAGGCGCCAATCGCCTCGGCCGTGCGCCAGGCCGGCGCTTGCTCGGCCGTGGCCCAGGTTTCATCGGCCTGCACGATCAGCCGGCCGGCAAAGCGCCACAGCGTGTGGGCGATGAAGCGCCGGCCGGCATGTCGCACTTCGACCATCGAATGCACCCGACCATCCTGCATCGGCGAGGCGCTCAGAATCTGCAACTGCCAACCTTCGGGGTAAATCGCATTGACGCGGACGATGGCGTCGGCGTCCAGCAGGTGCTCGCCGCTGGCGCGCCAGTACAGCGTGGCGTTGTCAGCCAGCAGCGCCCGGGCGCCCGCCCAGTCACGGGCCTGGATGTGCGCCCACAGGCAGCGCACGGTGGCGGCATGGTGTTCGGCATCGAGATCAGTGGGTGATGTCGTCAACACGGGCGTCGTCAACACGTGCGTCGTCAACACGGGCGTCGTCGACACGGGCGTCGCCAACACCGGCGTTGCCAACACCGGTTTTTCCGACACATCACCCAGGATTTTGAGCATCACCGCACTGCGGTAGGTTTTGCCCGCCCACTGCACTTGCGCCACCTCGGCATAACCGGCGCGCCGGTAGCGCTGTTGCAAATGCAGCGCCGGCAACGCGGTGTCGAGCGCGATGGCGCGGTGGCCAGCCGCTTGGGCCCAGGCCTCGGCCGCTTGCAGCAGGGCACTGCCCACGCCGCTGCGCTGGGCGCCGGGCGCCACTGCAAACTGGTGCAGATGGGCCACGTCAGACCGGTAGAACCACGGCGTGGCGCGGGCCCAGGGTTGGCGGTTGGCGTCGAACGCACTGCTGACGGTGATGGTGCCCAGCAGCGCATCACCCAACACCGCCACCAGACCGTGGCCGCCGGCCAGCCGCTTGGCCGTCATCGCCTCGGTCTGGCTGGCAGCGGTGAAATTGAGGCCGGCCTCGGCCAGCGGCGCGTAGGCGGCGTGCAGCAGCGCGGTCAGCGCGGCGGCTGAATCGCCGGGCTGCCAGGGGCGAATCTGCCAGGCGTCGGTGGTCATGCGGTCAATGGCGCCAGGCGCGCAAACCGCGCGAGGCCTCAAACGCGTCGAAATCGCGGTCAGCGTGCAGCAGGGTGTAGCCGCGCTCGATGCAGAAGGCGGCCAGCAACACATCGATGGTGCTGCGCACGGTGATGCCCGCCGCACGCAGGCTGCGGTAGTGTGCGGCGGCGCGCAAGGCCAGGTTCTGGCCGCCGGTGGCCTCCACCGTCAGCGTCAGCAGCAGTTGCTGGGCCTGCAGGTACTGGCGCTCGTCCCGAAAGCCGCGCAGCACCTCATACAGCACCAGATCGGGCACGATGATCTGCGCCTCGCCCCGGTCCAGCAATTGGCGCAGCGTGCCGCGCGCGGCCGACGGCGCACCGTTGAAGAAGTCGATCCAGACGCTGGAATCAACCACCAGCATGGCGGCGCAGCGGATCAGGTTCATGCGCCTGGAGTGCGGCGGTGACGGGCGTGTCGGGCCCGGTTCGCAGCGCAGCGGGGGTGGCGGGCTCGGCGCTGTGATCATCGCCATCCCAATGCAGCTTGCCTTCCCACTTCAGTATTTCGCGGTAGGCAGCCTGGCGCGCCACCAGGCGCAGCCCGGCCTCAACCACGTCTTTCTTGGTCTTGTAGGCGCCAGATTTCATCGCCGCTTCAAGTACCTGGTCGTCAATGTCAATGTTTGTGCGCATGATGTGTATCAGGTTTATACAAGACGAACATCATACCCATCACATCCGAAACACACCAAACTTTGTCTCCGGGATCGGCGCATTCAAGCTCGCGCTCAAGCCCAGTGCCAGCACGCGGCGGGTGTCGGCCGGGTCGATCACGCCGTCGTCCCACAGCCGGGCGCTGGCAAAGTAGGGGTGGCCCTGCACCTCGTACTGGGCGCGGATCGGGTCTTTGAAGGC
>JANMKO010000515.1:0-5328 GCA_031372085.1 Betaproteobacteria bacterium | reverse complement strand
GGGGCCGCCATCAGCGCCCAGCACCGCAAAGCCCACCGCCGGCACGGTGTGCAGCGCGGGCAGCACCTCGATGCGCCGGCTGCCCAGCTGCAGCACATCGCCGGTCTCAAACGGGTGCAGCGCCAGGATCGGCCGCTCGGGCGTGGGCAGGCGGGTGAAATCGGGCCAGATCGCACCGTTGAAGAGGTGCTGGTGCAGCGCCTGCAAGGTGGCTGGCAGGCCGTGCACCTGGATCGGCGCACTGCCCACGCGGCGCCGCATCACGCTGTCGGCCAGCAGCGGCACGCCCAGCACATGGTTGAGGTGCGAGTGGCTGAGCAGGATGTGGTCGATGCGGGCCAGCTCATCGAGCGTCAAATCCCCCACGCCGGTGCCGGCGTCGATCAGCACATCGTCATCGAGCAAAAAAGCCGTGGTGCGACAACCCGCAGCGATGGAACCAGAACAGCCGAGAACGCGGATTTGCATGGCGGGGATGGCCGACTTGACAGGGGCTTTGCGGGGGTGAGAGGGTGGGCGGCGGCAGGCCCGGGGCGTCAGCGCAAACCGGTGTTTGCCCCGGGTGCGGCGGCAACGCCCACTCGGGTTTGAATGGTGCCGGGCCCTGCAACCCAGTGCAAGCCGCCAGTTGACCTTTTCCGCATGCGGCGCAGCGCTGCTTGGCGCCACCGGGCTGCGGCCGTGCAGTTGGTCACGCCGGGACGGTGTGCACCGGCCCGGTGTGCCGGCCCGTCAAGTGTGCACAAACTGCATCTGCGTGCCGGCCAGCTCGATCAGGTCACCGTTGTTCAGCGGGGCGGTCTCAGTCGTCAGCGGCACGCCGTTGATGCTGGGCCGCTGCGCGCCCTCAACATGGGCCAGCACATAACCGGTGGGCCGCTTGGTGATCGACGCCACCTGCACGCCCGGCTTGCCGACGGTGGTGACCACCTTGGTGAGCGTGACGGCCCGGCCCGCTGCCGCACCGCTCAGCACCTTGATCGACGCGGCAGCCACCGCACTGGCCACACCGGCCGCTGGCATGGCCAGATTGGGCAGGGCTGCGGTGTGGTTGTACGGTGAGTGGGCACCGGCACCGGGCCGCACAACCATGGTTTTTTCGTAGTCGCCCGATTCTTCAACCAGGTACTTGATCTTGTACTTGCCGATCTCGACCGTGTCGTTGTGCGCCAGCTGCTGCTTTTTGATGGCCTTGCCGTTGATGTAAGTGCCGTTGGTGCTGTTCAGGTCTTCGATGAAGACATCCGTGCCGGCCATCTGCAGCACCGCGTGCTCACCGCTGACGGCCAGGTTGTCGATCACGATGTCGTTGTACGGCCGCCGGCCGAGCGTGGTCTTGTCTTTGGTGATCTGCACATCCTTGATCACCACACCGTCGAGTGACACCACCAGCTTGCCCATGCTTGACCTTTTTTGTCTGTTCAACCGCCCCCGCGCCGGGTGACCGGCGGCGCGTGCCTGGCCTGCATGGCACGCGCCGGTATCAGCGCCCGAACTTCCACCACGGCCGGCCCGCAGCCGCCGCGCCACCGCCGACCCGGGCGAGTATCAGCGAGATATTATCCTTTCCCCCGGCCTCGTTGGCAGCGTCTATCAGGGCCTGGCCGGCCCCTGGCAGGGCGTCATGGGTCTGCAACAGGCGGGCGATCATCGCGTCTTCGAGCATGTCGGACAAACCATCGGAGCACAGCAGGTACAGGTCACCGGGCTGGGTGTCGTGCAGATGGGTTTCGAGCAGCACGGTGTCTTCAACCCCCACGGCGCGGGTGACCAGGTTCTTGTTGGCTGAAAACGCCGCTTGCTCGGGCGTGATCAGGCCGGCGTCGATCTGCTCTTGCAACAGTGAGTGATCGCGGGTGATCTGCACCAGCTCGTTGCCGCGCCAGCGGTAGGCGCGTGAATCGCCCACGTGGCCCAGGCGCACCTGGGCGTCGCGAAACACCGCCAGCACGAGGGTGGTGCCCATGCCGGCGTACTGCGGGTTGGCGTTGGCGGCGTTGAAGATGGCGCGGTTGGCGTTGTCAACGCAGATGTCCATCGCCCGCTTGACCTCAGCGTCGGTGGCGCGGCTGCCTGCCTCGGCCAGCCAGCGGCCGAGCTCGGTGCGGATGAAGTCGGTGAGCATGCCGCTGGCCACCTCGCCGGCGTTGTAGCCGCCCATGCCGTCGGCCAGCACGGCCAGGCCATTGGCTTGGTCAACGGCCACCGAATCTTCGTTGTTGCTGCGTGCTCGGCCCGTGTCGGCAGCGTGGAAAAACTCGAAACTCATGCGGTGCGGGGTGTCGATGACATGGTCAGTGAATGATTGTGCCTGGGTTGCCGGGCCGCCCGGTGGGCTGCGGCGGCTCAAGGCCGGGGCCTGGCCGGTGCGGCGGGCAGGGCCAGCACGCGGCTCATCAAGGCCGCCAGCGCCGATATTTGAGAGGCCCAGGCGGCCAGATCGGCCGGCCGCTGGGCCGGCGCGCGCGCCAGCAGTTGCTCGACTGCCGTGACCACCGGATTGGGCAGGTCAGGGCGCAGCGAGGCCAGCGCGGCGGGCGGCTCTCGGGCAATCACCTTGAGCAGCTCACCCAGCGTGTCGCCCTGGTGCGGCCGGCGGCCGGCCAGCAGCTCAAACAGCATCACGCCCAGCGCGTAGGCGTCACTCGCGCCATTGGCGGTGGCGCCGGCCAGCAGCTCAGGCGCCATGTACGACGGTGTGCCCAGCGTGACGCCGGTGCGGGTGAGCTGGGCATCGTTGAGCCGGGCCACACCAAAATCAGCCAGCTTGACCTGGTCAGTGCCCAGGTTGACCAGCACGTTGGCGGGTTTCAGGTCACGGTGCACCACCCCGTTGGCATGCGCGTGGGCCAGGGCTGAGGCCACCCGGGCGCCGATGTGCAGCACGATGGCCTCGGGCAGCAGGCGCATCGGTTGCACATAGCGGCTGAGATCGACCCCGTGCACCCGCTCCATCGCCATCCAGGCGTGGTGGCGGGTGAGGCCGGCTTCAAACACCGCCACGATATTGGGGTGTTGCAGGCGGCGCCCCAGATCGGCCTCGCGTTGCAGGCGGGTGAGCCAATCCTGGCGCTGCGACGGGGGCAGATCATCGGGCAGCGCGATCAGCTTGATGGCCACTTTGCCGCCGGTGCGCAAATCGATGGCCTGGTGCACGTCGGCGGCGGCACCGCTGCCGATCCGGGCGCCCAGCCGGTAGCGCCCGCCCAACAAGGATGGCCCGGGGGTTGCCGACGCGGCGGGCGCAGCGTCAGCGCGTTTGAGGGAGAACCAGGCCACTTGACCTCCTGAATACCCGTCTTTGCGGGTTCTCACCACCTTATCACGCCGCCTGGTTTGTGATGCTCAGACAGGTGTGCCGAAGTTGGCATTTGCACTGGCCGCCAAGCGAGCCCAGCCCGGGTTCATCGCCGGGCCTGCGGCCCGCCGGTCGCCAATAAAAAATGCCCCGCAAGTGCTGGCTGGCGGGGCATCTGGGGGGGGTGGGCCAGCCACCGCAGGGGCCAGGCGCTCAGCCCACCGGCTGGGCCGCTTGGCGCCGTTTCAACACCAGGCCGGCCACCAGAACCAAGCCGGCGCCCACGGCCCCGGCGGTGTAGCGCACGGCCGCGCTGGCCTCACCCACGCCGGCCTGGGGGATGTAGGGCGCCAGCGCCGGATCCCCGACGGCCATGGTGCCGGCGATCCAGCCCAGCAGCATGCCGCCGAGCGTGATGACCAGCGGAAACCGGTCCATCAGCCGGATGACGAACTGGCTGCCGCCCACGATGATGGGGATGCTGACCAGCAGGCCAAAGATGACCAGCGGCATTTTGTGGTCACCGCCCGCGCTCTCGGCCGCGCCGGCGATGGCAATCACGTTGTCCACGCTCATCACCAGATCGGCCACGATCACGGTGCGCACGGCCGACCACAGCTTGTCGGACTCTTGCACCTTGCCATGGCCGTCGTCATCGCCGGGGGCCAGCAGCTTGATGCCGATCCACACCAACAAAATGGCGCCCACCAGTTTGAGGTAGGGCACTTGCAGCAAGGTGAGCGCAAAAAAGATCAACACCACACGCAGCACGATGGCGCCCACGGTGCCCCAGACAATGCCTTGCGTGCGTTGCTTGGGCGGCAGTTTTCGGCACGCCAAGGCGATCACCACCGCGTTGTCGCCACCCAGCAGGATGTCGATCATGATGATCTGGCCGACCGCCACCCAGAAGTCGGCTTGCATGAACTGTTCCATCATCGAGCCCTTTGTTTTGCCGCAAAAGTGTAGAACCGCGACGGACCAAAGACCCTGCGGACACTACATAGCTGCGGCCTGCCGGCCGGGTGATCGGGTGGCCGCACGCCGCCGCCGCAGCCATGGGGGCGCGCGGTTACAGCAAGGCTTTGAGCAGCCGCGCCATCTCGCTGGGGTTGCGGGTGATGGTGAAGCCGCAGGCCTCCATCACCGCCAGCTTGGCGTCCGCCGTGTCGGCCCCGCCCGAAATCAACGCACCGGCGTGGCCCATGCGCTTGCCGGCCGGCGCGGTGACACCGGCGATGAAGCCGACGATGGGCTTTTTCATGTTCGCCTTGCACCAGCGCGCGGCCTCGGCTTCATCGGGGCCACCGATCTCACCGATCATGATCACCGCGTCGGTGTCGGGGTCGTCATTGAACAGCCGCATCACGTCGATGTGCTTCAGGCCGTTGATCGGGTCACCACCGATGCCCACCGCCGTGCTCTGGCCAAGACCGATCTCGGTGAGCTGGGCCACCGCCTCGTACGTCAGCGTGCCCGAGCGCGACACCACGCCGATGCGGCCCTTGCGGTGGATGTGGCCCGGCATGATGCCGATCTTGATTTCTTCAGGCGTGATCAGCCCGGGGCAGTTGGGGCCGAGCAGCAGCGTCTGCTTGCCACCAGCCTCTTCTTTGGCGCGCATCCGGTTGCGGATCTCAAGCATGTCGCGCACGGGAATGCCTTCGGTGATGCAGATGGCCAGATCCAGATCGGCTTGCACCGCCTCCCAGATCGCGGCGGCGGCGCCGGCCGGCGGCACGTAGATCACGCTGACGGTGGCGCCGGTGTGGCTGGCGGCCTCTTTGACGCTGGCGAAGATGGGGATGCCCTCAAAATCTTCACCGGCTTTTTTCGGGTTCACACCCGCCACAAAACAAGCCTTGCCGTTGGCGTAAGCCACGCAGCCGCGGGTGTGGAACTGGCCGGTCTTGCCGGTGATGCCCTGGGTGATGACTTTGGTGTTTTTGTTGATCAGGATGGACATGTTGTTCGTCTCCGGGGTCAGGCCACAGCCGCAACGATCTTGGTGGCCGCCTCGGCCATCGTGT
>JANMKO010000560.1:0-3867 GCA_031372085.1 Betaproteobacteria bacterium | reverse complement strand
TGCAGCGCAACCTGCTGACCGACGAGCACGACGGCCCGATCGAAGACCATGACGGCGTGCTGGCGTTGATCGGCCCCACCGGCGTGGGCAAGACCACCAGCACCGCCAAGCTGGCGGCGGCATTTGCCACCAAACACGGCGCCAGCCAGCTGGGCCTGATCACGCTCGATGCCTACCGGGTGGCGGCGCATGAGCAGTTGCGCACCTACGGCCGCATCCTGGGCGTGCCGGTGCACACGGCGCACGACAAAGCCTCACTCGAAGACCTGCTGGCGCTGCTGGCCGGCAAAAAACTGGTGCTCATCGACACGGCAGGCATGGCCCAGCGCGACGTGCGCACCCGTGAGCTGCTGGACATGCTGGCGCACCGGTCGATCCACAAGCTGCTGGTCGTCAATGCGGCCGCGCAGGGTGAGACGGTGGAAGACGTGATGCTGGGCTACGGCGTGCAGCATTGCGCCGGGGTGATCGTCAGCAAGCTCGATGAGGCCGTCAAGCTGGGCCCGGCGCTGGACGCGCTGATCCGCCACCGCTGCAAGGTGGTGGGCGTGGCCAACGGCCAGCGCGTGCCCGAAGACTGGCACCGGCTGACGGCCCAGGCGCTGGTGCAGCGGGCGCTGCGCGGCGGCGGCGGGTCGTCCTGGCGGCTTGACGCAGCCGAGGTGCATTTGCAGTTTGCCGCCACCGTGGGCGGCGGCTACCCCGGGCCGCAGGGCGACCACTTCGCCGGGCGCCACGGCGCAGCGCTGCATGCCTGACGCCCGCCACCCGGTCCTGCCGCACCGCCCAGCCACCGCAAGCCTTGTCACCGTGCCCCCCGCCCATGCCCACTCAGCCCACCCGCCAACCCCCCGCACCGCGTGACCAGGCGCACGGCCTGCGCCAGCTGTTTGCCGGCGCCGGGCTGCGCGCCGGCCCCCGGTTTGTGCCGCTGGTGCACAACCCGCATGTCACCGGCGCCGGTGCGGTGATGGAGCGGCTGTGCGCCGCCTTTGCCGCCCAGGGCCTGCACACGCTGGTGGTGGACGCGGCCGACAGCGCCTCTCGCCCGCATGAGCTGGCGGGGGTCGATCTGCCGGCCTGCGTTGAGCCGCTGTCGCCCCAGGTGTCGTACCTGGCGGCCGGCGGCCTGGCGATGCGCTACCTTGACCACCGGGCGTCGCTCGCCGGCTTTTTGGCCGCCCTGCGCAGCGCCGCGCCGCAGGCCGACGTGGTGCTGCTGCATGCCGGCGCACTGGATTTGCGCCGCATGTTCACCGACCAGACGCCGTCACCCCTGCTGCTGGCCGGCAACCGCCCGGACAGCCTGACCCATGCCTACACCTCGATGAAACTGCTGTCACAACGCCTGGGCGCACTGGCCTACGACCTGGTGATCGCCGGCGACGTGGCGCCGCGCCGGGCCGGGCGCATGGCCGAGCGGCTGTCTGATTGCGCCGACCACTTTCTGGGCGCCGCGCTGCGCCACGTGGCCGTGCTCGACCCACTGGGCTCGCCGCAGGCGCCGCTGGGCGCGGACTTGGTCACCCTGGCGGCCGGCCAGGTCGGCCAGGTCGGCCAGGTCGGTCAGGCTGGCCAGGCTGACCAGGCTGGCCAGACCCGGCCGGCGCAACCCCCCGGTGCTGCGCCCACCGACCGACCACCGCCGCCGTCTGCCGCCCGACTGGCCCCCCGCCAGCCCACGGCCACCGGCCGCCTGAACTGAACTGCCCGGAGCATGATGAACACCTACACCGCCAAGGGCCGCCTGGATGCCAACACGCTGCTCAAGCAATACAGCCCGCTGGTGCGCCGGCTGGCCCACCAGATGATTGCCAAGCTGCCGGCCAATGTGGAGCTGGACGATCTGATCCAGGTCGGCATGATCGGCCTGTCGGACGCACTGACGCGCTTCGACGCCGCCCACGGCGTGCAGTTCGAGACCTTTGCCACCCAGCGCATCCGGGGTGCGATGCTCGATGAGCTGCGTGGCAACGACTGGATGAGCCGGGGCGACCGGCGCCAGCAGCGCGCCATCGAATCGGCGCTGCGCAAGCTGGAGCAGATCCTGGGCCGGGCGCCGCATGAGAGCGAGATCGCCGCCGAGATGGGCCTGTCGCTCACCGACTACCAAGAGCTGCTGGGCAAGGTGCGCGGCACGCAACTGGTCTACCTCGAAGACATGACCGGCGACGAGGGCGATGACGACTACCTTGACCGCCACATGATCGACAGCGATGTCAACCCGCTGGCCATGCTGCAAGACCGCCGCATGCGCGAGGCGCTGGTCGAAGCCATCAAAAACCTGCCCGAGCGTGAGCAGTACGTGATGAGCATGTACTACGAGCACGACATGAACCTCAAAGAGATCGCCGCCGTGCTGAAGGTGACGGAAAGCCGGGTCTGCCAGTTGCACAGCCAGAGCATTGCCAGGTTGCGCAGCCGCTTGCGGGCCTGGTGAAGCGCCAGTCTGCATCGTTGTGATAAGGTGTGTACATCAAAACACCCTGAGATCGCGACATGTCCATCACCATGACTTTGAGGCTGGACGACGACATCAAGACCCGTCTCGATGTGCTGGCCGGCGCCACCCGGCGCAGCAAGTCGTTTCTGGCTGCCGAGGCCATCCGCGACTATGTTGAGACCAACGAGTGGCAGATTCAAGAAACCCAACTGGCGCTGGCCGAGGCCGACGCCGGTGACTTTGCCAGCGACGACGAGGTCGCTGCAATGGCCGCCAAATGGGCAGTGGTACCCACCGCCGCCGGTCTGGTGAATGCAAGTTAAGTGGTTGCGCACGGCGCTGCGCAACCTGCACGACGAAGCCACCTACATCGCCCAAGACAGCCCGCGCGCCGCGCAACAGGCGGTGGACCGTGTTTTGAGCGCGCTGGCGCTGCTGGCCGACCAACCCGGCCTGGGCCGGCCCGGCCGGGTGCCCGGCACCCGGGAACTTGTGGTGATCAAAACCCGCTACATCGTGCCGTACCGGGTGCGCGGCAACGGGGTGGAGGTGCTGCGGGTGTTCCACACCTCACGGCGGCCGGCGAAGCGCTGGTGACAAGCCGGCAAGCGCCGACGGCCGGGGGCTTTCACCTCGGCCCGCCACCACTGCGGTGCTGATCAGCCCGAAATCAGCCTCGGCAAATTGGCCATTGCCGCCATCGCCTGCTGCTTCAAGCGGGCCAGGATGGCCAGCTTTTCAGTGTCTTGCGGGTCGATGCCTGTCATCAGCTTGCCAAAGCCGTCCAGCCGGCAATTGCGTACCCACTGGCGCAGCGTCTTGTCCTGCCCCCACTGGGCCTGGTTCCACATCGTGGCCAGCATGGCGCGCGGGTAGTCGTCCAGCGTGTGCGGGAACGGCACCGTGCCGCACAGGCCGTTTTTTTGCTTGTCACCCTCGTAGTGCGCCTCCACGTAGGCCACCAGCGCCGCGCTGAAAGCCGGCTGCGGCAGCCGCACCAGTTGCACGACGATCTTGTCGCCCTGAAAGATCGGCTGCAACGGCCGGGGCTCTACCGCCGACGCGGTGCAATCGATGAACAGCGTGCCGGCGGCCACCGGCACCCGCCCCTGGTCCAGCACCATCTCGTGGGCGGTGATGCTTTGCACCCGGCCGAGCCGGATCACCTGGTGGATGCGTTGCAGCAGCGCGGCCTCGGCGGGGCTGAGGGTGGCCAGGTGGAACATCGTGGGCATGTGGTCGCGGTGGATGCGCAGCAGCGCGCCGCAGGCTTCCAGCCGCAAGAACAGATCGGCGGTGCCGGTGGCCTCGGCAAAAGCCTGCATCTGGTCGGCCTGGCCGCCAATCGCCTCTTTGAAGAACTCGACGCCGGGCTGGGTGGTGATGCGGTTCACCAGCCAGGAGTCACGCGGCACCACCCACTG
>JANMKO010000473.1:0-1921 GCA_031372085.1 Betaproteobacteria bacterium | reverse complement strand
GTTTTGCCGCGCTGGAGACCGCCCCGTGAACCCCCGCCTGCTGTTGCTCACGCTGTGCCAGGGCCTGCTGATGGTCAACAACGTGGTCTTCATCGCCATCAACGGCCTGGTCGGCCTGGCGCTGGCGCCGGTGGGCTGGATGGCCACCTTGCCGATCACCGGCTATGTGGCCGGCGGCGCGCTGGCCACCGGCCTGGTGGCCCGCCACCAGCGGCGCTTTGGCCGCCAGCGCACCTTCCAGATCGGCCTGGGCGTGGCTTTTTGCAGTGCCGGCGTGTGTGCCTACGCGGCCACCACGCGCAACTTCTGGCTGCTCACCGCCGCCACGCTGGTGGCCGGTTACTACAACGCCAACGGCTCGCTGTACCGGTTTGCGGCGGTTGAGCTGGTGGGCGATGACTTCAAAGAGCGCGCCATCTCGTGGGTGCTGGCCGGCGGCATCATCGGCGCGGTGGTGGGCCCCAACCTGGCCAGCTGGAGCCGCGACGCGCTCAGCCAGCCGTTTGCCGGCGCCTATGTGGCGTTGATGGGCGTGGCGCTGCTGGGCGGGTTGCTGATGGGCCAGATCCCGTTCCCGGCGCTGCCCGGCCAGGGGCCGACGGTCAAAGGCGGCCTGCCGGTGGCCACAGGCCGGCCGCTGCGGCAGATCGTGCGCCAGCCGGTGTTCATCATCGCGGCGGCGGGCTGCGCCATCGGCTACGGCGTGATGAACCTGCTGATGGCCGCCACGCCCATTGCGATGGCCCAGTGCCACCACCCGTTCAGCGCCGCCGCGCTGGTGCTGGAGTGGCATGTGCTGGGCATGTTTGTGCCCAGCTTTTTCACCGGCAAGCTGATCAAGCGCTTTGGCGTGCTGCCCATCATGGCCACCGGGCTGCTGCTCAACATCGCCTGCGTGGCCTTTGCGCTGGGCGGCAATGACCTGATGCACTTTCTGGGCGCGCTGGCGGTGCTGGGCGTGGGCTGGAACTTTCTCTACATCGGTGGCAGCACACTGGCC
The DNA here is from genome assembly GCA_031372085.1 of Betaproteobacteria bacterium. Classification (GTDB taxonomy): domain Bacteria; phylum Pseudomonadota; class Gammaproteobacteria; order Burkholderiales; family Burkholderiaceae_C; genus Pseudaquabacterium. The sequence goes on along the minus strand of JANMKO010000473.1, from coordinate 921 downwards.
ACGCAAGCCTGGCGGCCGGAGGAAAAGACCCAGGCCCAGGCGGCGCTGGATTTTTGTGTCTACGCGACGATGACGGTCACCTCGTTCAGCTCGGGCGCGCTGGTCACCACCGGCGGCTGGACGGCGATGAACCTGGGCACGCTGCTGCCCATCGGCCTGCTGGGCGCGGCGCTGGTGTGGCTGGCGCGCTTGCAGCGCAGGCCGCTGCCGGCATGAACCAGTGCCGGGCTGGCCAGCGGGGCATGGCGACAATGCAATCGATTTCCAAGCCGACGTGCCACCAACGTTCCAACCACACAGGAGTGCAGCATCATGGGATTGCTTGATTCGGTTCTGGGCAGCGCGATGGGCGCGATGAGCGGCGGCGGCCAGGGCGGCGCCGGCGGCGGCGACATGCTGATGCGGGTGCTGGGCGGTCTGCTCAACCAGAGCGGCGGGGCCGGTGGGTTGGCCGGGCTGGTGCAGCAGTTGCAACAGGGCGGGCTGGGTGATGCGGTGCAGTCATGGGTGGGCCATGGCCAGAACCTGCCGGTCTCGCCCGAGCAACTTCACGCCGCGCTGGGCGGTGACCAGGTCAGCGCAATGGCCCAAGAGGCCGGTGTGCCGCAAGACGACCTGATGGCCCAGCTGTCGCAAATGCTGCCCGGCGTGGTGGACAAGCTCACCCCGAACGGGGAATTGCCGGCCGGCGGCACCGGCAACATCGGCGACATGCTGGGTGGGTTGATCGGCGGGTTCTTGAAGCGCTGATTCTTTGCGCCGTCAACCCAGCTCAACCCCCGCTTTGCCCCGCGCTGACCCGGCCACCAGGTCAAAGCGGAACAGCCGGCATTCGATCGGCCCGTTCCACATCGGCACGCGCCGGCTCTCTTTCAGCCGCAGCGCCTGCGGCAGCTTCATGTCGGGGCTCAGCACCCAGGC
>JANMKO010000470.1:0-2273 GCA_031372085.1 Betaproteobacteria bacterium | reverse complement strand
TGAGGTGTTTGCGTCCACCATCCAGGCCAGCCTGGCGGCCAGCGACCCGAACGCGGTCGAGCTGGACGAGGCCGAGATCGAGCGCTCGATCCGCGAGATCAATGACGCGATCAAGCGCTCGGCCCAGAAAAAACCCTGAGGATTGCCATGACTGACCTTCCATGCGCAGCGTCGCGCGACGACGGCCGCGCCGCCAACGCTTTGCGCCCGGTGACGATCCAGCGCGGCTTCACCCGCCATGCCGAGGGCTCGGTGCTGGTGAGCTTTGGCCACACCCGGGTGCTGTGCACCGCGTCGGTGGAAGAGCGTGTGCCACCGCACAAGCGTGGCAGCGGTGAGGGCTGGGTGACGGCTGAGTACGGCATGCTGCCGCGCGCCACCCACACCCGGGGCGACCGCGAGGCCGCGCGCGGCAAGCAAAGCGGCCGCACGCAAGAGATCCAGCGCCTGATCGGCCGCTCACTGCGCTGCGTTTTTGATTTGAAGGCGCTCGGTGAGCGCAGCATCCTGATCGATTGCGACGTGCTGCAGGCCGACGGCGGCACCCGCACCGCCGCCATCACCGGGGCCTGGGTGGCCGCGCATGACGCGGTGAGCGGGCTGCTGGCCCAGGGCAAGCTGGCGCGCAGCCCGATCAAAGACGGCCTGGCTGCTGTCTCGGTGGGCCTGCTGGCCGGCGTGCCGCTGCTTGACCTGGCCTACACCGAAGACGCGGCCTGCGACACCGACATGAATGTGGTGATGACGGCCTCAGGCGGCTTTGTCGAGTTGCAGGGCACGGCCGAAGGCGCGGCGTTCAGCCGCGCCGAGATGGACGCGCTGCTGGCGCTGGCCGACGGCGGCATCCGCGCGCTGGTGCTGGCGCAGCGTGCCGCACTTGCCTTGCCGCTGCCGCTGCATTGAGCCACGGGGCGGCCCGCCGGTGAAGCTGGTCCTCGCGTCCAACAACGCCAAAAAACTCGCTGAGTTGCAGGCGCTGCTGGCCGGCCTGCCGCTGGTCTTGATGGCCCAGGGCGCCCTCGGCATCGCTGAGGCCGATGAGCCGCATGCCACCTTCATTGAAAACGCGCTGGTCAAGGCCCGGCACGCCGCGCAGGCCAGTGGCAGCGCAGCGCTGGCCGACGACTCGGGCCTGTGCGTGGCCAGCCTGGGCGGTGCGCCCGGCGTGATCTCGGCCCAGTTTGCCGGGGCGCTGCCGCCGGCCGCCGGCGAAGACCGCGAGGCGCACCGCCAGCGCCAGGACGCCGCCAACAACGCCGCGCTGCTGGCCCGGCTGCGGGGCAGCACCGACCGGCGTGCCCACTTCATCAGCACCCTGGTGGCGGTGCGCCACGCCCAAGACCCCGAGCCGCTGGTGGCGGTGGGCCGCTGGCCGGGTGAAATCCTGGCCGCGCCGCGTGGCAACACCGGTTTTGGCTACGACCCGCTGCTGTTCATCCCCGGCCTGGGCGCCACCGTGGCCGAGCTGGGCGCCGCGCTCAAGAACCAGCACAGCCACCGCGCCCGGGCGGCCACGCTGCTGCGGCAGCTGCTGATCGACGCCTGGCACTTGGCGCCATGACGGCGCCGATGGATTTGGTGGCGCGCTACTTGCGCCCCGGCACCTTGCAACTGGGCCCGTCGCCGCCGCTGTCGCTGTATGTGCACCTGCCCTGGTGCCTGGTCAAGTGCCCGTACTGCGATTTCAACTCGCATGAACTGGCGTCGCCCCCCCGAGGGGGCGAGCCAGGCTCGGGGCGGCCCGTCGCCTGGCTGGCCGCTGCCGAGACCGTCTTGCCCGAAGCGCGCTACATCGACGCGCTGATCGCCGATCTTGAGGCCGCCTTGCCGCAGGTCTGGGGCCGGCCGGTGCACAGCATCTTCATCGGCGGCGGCACGCCCAGCCTGTTCTCGGCCGACGGCATCGCCCGCCTGCTGGCGGCCATCCGCGCCCGTCTGCCGCTGCTGCCGGGCTGCGAGATCACGCTGGAGGCCAACCCGGGCACTTTTGAGCGTGACCGGTTCAAAGCCTTTCGCCAGGCCGGCGTCACCCGGCTGTCGGTGGGCGTGCAGAGCTTTGATGACACGATGTTGCAGCGCCTGGGCCGGGTGCACGACGGTGCGCAGGCGCGGGCCGCACTCACCGAGGCGGCCGCTACCTTCGACACCTTCAACCTCGACCTGATGTACGCGCTGCCGGGCCAGACGCTGGCCCAGTTGCAGGCCGATCTGGATGCCGCGCTGGGCTTCAAGCCGCCGCATTTGTCGATCTACCACCTGACCATCGAGCCCAA
>JANMKO010000462.1:0-6050 GCA_031372085.1 Betaproteobacteria bacterium | reverse complement strand
CACAACATCAACCTGCAACTCGCCAAGGTCACCACGCTGGGTGAGCGGGTGGAAGACATGTTCCTGATCGACGGCCCGGCGCTGCAGCAAACCCGGGCCCAGTTGCAGATCGAGACCGAGCTGCTGGACGCCGCCGCGCCGGTGAAATGACGCCATGGCACTGCGGCCGGTAACGCCCGCCGAGACGGCCGCCGATCTGGCCGTGTTTGATGCGGTGATCGACGCCCGCTCACCGGCCGAATTTGCCGAAGACCACCTGCCCGGCGCCATCAACTGGCCGGTGCTCAATGACCAGCAGCGCCGGGTGGTGGGCACGCTGTACGTGCAAGCCTCGGCGTTGGAGGCGCGCAAGCTGGGTGCGGTGATGGTGGCGCGCAACATTGCCGACCACCTTGAGCGCTGGATCGCCGACAAGCCACGCGACTGGCAGCCGCTGGTGTACTGCTGGCGCGGCGGCCAGCGCTCGGGCGCACTGGCCTGGTTTCTTGACCAGATCGGCTTTCGCACCGCCAAGCTGGCGGGCGGTTACAAAGGGTTCCGCAGCGTGGTGCGGCAAGATCTGGCGGATTGGCCGGCCCGTTTTGACTTCTGCGTGCTGGCCGGGCGCACCGGCAGCGGCAAGACCCGGCTGCTGCACGCGCTGGCGGCCGAGGGCGCGCAGGTGCTGGATCTGGAGGCGCTGGCATGCCACCGCGGGCCGATCCTGGGCGGGCTGCCTGGCCACCCGCAACCAGCGCAAAAACATTTTGATTCACGGCTCTGGCAGGCGCTGCGCGGGCTGGACGCCAGCCGGCCGGTGTTTGTTGAGAGCGAAAGCAAAAAAATCGGCCGGCTGCAAGTGCCCGACGCGCTGATCGCCCGCATGCACCGCCACGGCCGGGTGCTGCGGGTGCAGATGGACGACGCCGCCCGGGTGCAATTGCTGCTGCAGGACTACGGCTTTTTTGCCACCGATGTTGAGCGCTTTTGTGGCTTGCTTGAGGGTCTGGTCACGCTGCGCGGCCGCGACACCGTGGCCCGCTGGCAGGCACTGGCGCGCAGTGGCGATTGGGCGGCGGTGTTCGGCCAGATGATGGTGCAGCACTACGACCCGCTGTACGGGCGCTCAATGGACCAGCACTACGGCGGTTTGGCCCAAGCCCGGTCGGTGCCGCTGGGTGACGGTGGCCCCGACGCGCTGCGCGACGCTGCGCGCGCGCTGCTGGTCTGAGCCGGCCGGCGCATGGCCGCGCCAGGCCCGTCAGTGCGCGGCGTCTGCCCCAATCGCTGCGGCAAGCGCAGACGCCAGGCCGGCACCGTCATAGGGTTTGAGCAGCAGCACCGGGCTCATGCCGTTGCCGATGACCTGCGGGGCCAGCGCGCTGCCGGTGGCAAACACAATCCGCAGGTCGGCTTGCTTGCTGCGCGCTTGAGCGGCAAAAACGTCACCCGCGACATCGGGCAGCCCGAGATCGGTGACCAGCACATCAAAGCGCGTGGCCTGCAAAAGCGCCATCGCCTCGGTGGCATTGCGAGCATCAACCACCGCGTGACCCAGGTCTTGCAACAGCTCGACGGTGCTGGGCCGGATGCGGTCGTCGTGGTCTACCAGCAAGACATGGAGCCCGCCCGGGCGGGTGCTGCCGGCTGAGGCGGGCTGTGCCGGCCCGGCTGGCGCTTCGGCCACCTGGCCGCGACCGGCCTGCAGGGCCAACACCTGCCGGATGCGGCGCGCCAGTGCCTCGCGCGTGTACGGCTTGGGCAACAACTCGACGCCGACGTCCATACCGTCACCGTAGCTGATGACATTCTGCGTGTAGCCCGAGGTGAACAGCACCGCAATGCCGGGCAGGCTTTGCCTGGCCATGCGCGCCAGCGCCAGGCTTTTCAACCGGCCCGGCATCACCACGTCGGTGAACAGCAAGTCGATAGGGATGCCGCTCTCGATCACCGTCAGGGCGCTGGCGGCGTCTTTGGCCCTCAGCACGCGGTAGCCCAGATCAACGAGCAGCTCAACCACCGTGGCCCGTACCCCGTCATCGTCTTCGGCCACCAGGATCGTCTCGCTGCCGCCCAGCACCGGCCCGCTGTCCGCAGCCACGATAACGTCCTCAAGCTGCTCGGTGCGCGGCAAAAACAACTCGATCGTGGTGCCGTGGCCCGACTGGCTTTGAATCTCGACATGGCCGCCCGATTGCTTGACAAAGCCGTAAACCATCGACAGGCCCAGCCCACTACCGCTGCCCACAGGCTTGGTCGAAAAGAACGGCTCGAATACCTGCGCCATCACCTCGGCGGTCATGCCGCAGCCGGTGTCGCTGATGGCCAGCCGCACATAGTCGCCGGGCGGCACGTAAGCGTGCTGTCTGGCATAGGCCTGGTCGAGCGACACATTGCTCACGGTCATGGTCAGCGTGCCCTGCCCGCCCATCGCATCGCGGCCGTTGATGGCCAGGTTCAGCACCGCGTTCTCGATCTGCGTCGGGTCGATCAAGGCGTTCCAGGGCCCATCGCAGACCACTGTTTCGATGTCGATGGCCTCGCCGATGGCACGGCCCAGCATGTCCTCCATTGCCAGCACGAAGCGGCCGACATTGATCACTTTTGGCGCCAGCGCCTGGCGCCGGCTGAAGGCCAGCAACTGCCCGGCCAACTTGGCGCCACGCCGCACCGCGTCCTCAGCGCTGGCCAGGCGGCGTTCGATTTTCTCGTTGCCGGCGGCATGCTTGGCCATCAGTTGCAGGTTGGCCGAGATCACCTGCAACAAGTTGTTGAAATCGTGCGCCACACCGCCCGTGAGCTGGCCCACGGCCTCCATTTTTTGCGATTGCCGCAACTGCTCTTGGGCGACTTGCAAATCGGCTGCGGCTTGCTTCTCGGCCGTGACATGGCGCCCGCTGGCGTAGACCATTGAATCCTCGGGCGCCGACGCCCATGACACCCAGCGGTAGCTGCCGTCCTTGTGCAGGTTGCGGCTTTCGTAGGCCGCCAGCACGCTGGTGCCAGCGGTGACCAGCGCCGCAGCGTCGGCGTGGCGGTGCTCGGGATGGCTGAAGTCGAGGTGGCTGCGGCCCACCACTTCGTCCGGATGCCAACCCAGCATCGTCGTCCAGGCTTCATTCGCCGCCCGGATGATGCCGTCGGCGCCCAAGATCAGTTGCAGGTCTCTTGAATTTTTCCAGGCCCGATCACGTTGAGCGGTTTGCTGCTCAACACGCGCCTTCAATGCCAGGTTCAAGCCGGTCAGCGCTTCGCGCGCCGCGTGCTGGTCGTCGATGTCGGTGGTGGTGCCCACCCAGCGCACGATCTGGCCGTCCAGATCGCGCACGGCTTCGGCGCGGGCCAAGTGCCAGCGGTAGGCGCCGTCGTGGCGCCGAACCCGCATCTCGGATTCGAAGCTGTTGCCTGACGACAGCGCCGCTGCCCACCGCGCGGCGTTGGCCACCACGTCGTCGGGATGCACCGTGCTCACCCATCGGCCCTCATCCAGCTCGCCGGGCAGCGTATTTGAATAGGCATAAACCCGGTCGTTGAACCAGTCGAGTTGCCCGTTGGGGTGCGCTGTCCAGACATGGTGGGGGATCGACTGGGCCAGCGTGCGGAACTGCGACTCACTGGTGCGCAGGGTCTGGTCGGCCAGCACGCGCAGGGTCACGTCCTCAAACACGCCCACCTGGCGCACCGCCTGGCCATCAACGACGGGCAGCGCGTTGTTGACACTTTTAACCCAGCGCACCGCGCCATCGGGCAAGACGATGCGGTAGCTGGTCTCCAACCTGGACGCATCACGCGCCGCTTTCATGGCCTCGGCCCGCACCCGGTCCACATCCTGCAAATGCATGCGGCCGAACAACTCGTCGGCCTGCGTGCCCTCGGTGGGGCCGAAGCCAAATATCTCTCGGCTGCGCTCGGACAGCACCACCGCATTCGAGCCCGTGTCCCACTCGAACAGGCCGAGTGAGGTGATCGCCACTGCGCTCAGCAGGCGCTGCTCACTGATGCGCAAGGCGGACTCAGCCCAGGCGCGCTCCAACGCATCCCAGGCGCGCGCGGCCACGTCTTCCATCAGCGCCACCTCACCCGGCAGCCATTGGCGGGAGGCGCTGCAGTTGACGACCAGCGCGCCACTGAGCCGGCCAGCGCGCAGCAGCGGCACAGCCACGAACGACTGGACCGCCAGGGCCTGCCAGTTGGCCGGGTGGTTGGTCGGGTGGTTGGCCGGGTGGTTGCTGGTGTCGGTGGCGGTGTCGTGGCAAACCACGGTGCGCCCCAGGCGCATGCGGGCGATGTTGTCAGCGCCAAAATGCAACAGCAAAAACGAGCCGTGAAGCGGCGCGGCGCTTTTGACATAGCCGCTCTGGAAAGTGACCGTCGCGTCATCGGGCTGTACCTGACCAAAGCCCACCCGGCTGACGCCCAGATGTTGTCCCAGCGCTTGCGCAGCGGCCAGCAAAACAGCCTCCGGCTTGTCCAGCACACGCAGCCGGTCAGACAGTTGCAACAAAAATGCCTGCCGTTCCTGGGCCGATTTTTGCTCGGTGACATCGACTGACGTGCCCGCAAAACGTGCCGGCACGCCCTTCGCATTGCGCACCAGGCGCCCCCGCGCAAAAATCCAGCGGACCGAGTCGTCTGGCCTGATGACGCGGTACTCGCAAGAGAACGCCGCGCCGTCGGCGAGAGTGCGGTCTACCCCCCACCGCACGCTCTGCACGTCTTGCGGATGAATCGCCTTCAGGTAGTCGTCAAGCGGCGCGCCCGCAGCGGCGCGCGCCGCGTCAAAGCCGTAGATGCGGGCGTAGTTTTCATCGGCATAAACCAGACCGGTGGCCAGATCCCAGTCCCAGGTGGCGACCACGCCAGACGCGCCCAAGGCCATGGCCAGACGCTCCTCGCTGAGCGCCAGCAGTTGATCGGTGCGGTTGGCCTGGCTGATGTCGCGCGACACACACAGCAGCTTGTCCGGCTTGCCGTCAGCCCCCAGGATGGGCGTGACCTGCACATCCCACCATTTGGGTGTGCCCATCATCGTGTCAGACTGGCCGACAAAGTGGCCGAGGCCCCCTGCCCGCGCCGCCGCCACCGCCGCCGTGGCCTGGGTATGCAGCTCGCCAAGCCAGAAATCGGCCCAGGCACAGCCGCGAATGGCATTGAAATCACTCACCTCCAACAAGCGCATGCCACGCTCGCTCATGAAAGTCAGTTTGGCGTCCAGATCAAGCACCTTGATGCAGTCGCCGGACGCGGCCAGCACGCTGCGCAAGAACTCGGCATCGGCGCGCTGCGCCTCGGCGGCCTGCCGCTCAGCGGTGATGTCACGCAAAATCTTGAAGAATCCGACGTGCGCGCCGTCGCCGCCGCGCAACGGCACCATATTGCCGCTGCCCCAAAACAGCGCGCCATCCTTTCTCAGGTACTGGCGTTCGCCGTCGGCCCGGCCCGTGGCCAGGGCTTGTTGCATCTCAGCCGCAAAGCGATGGTCGGCCTGGTCTTGCAGGGTTGAAAGCCGGTCAGCCGACAGCCCACGCAGGGCCTGGGCCGACCAGCCGAAGAGGGTTTCTGCCCCATGATTCCAGCCGGTGATCCGGCCCTCACAGTCGGTGGCCATCAGCACGACATTGATGTCGCTGTCAAAAATCAACAGGCTTTGCTGTGCGCATTGGCTGACTTCGGTGCTTGTCATGGGCCGCGCGTTTGAAAGCGCCTGCGATGGTTCGGTCGTCATTGCGGCGCTCTCCCGGCACTCACGCCTGCCGTTGCTGGCGTGACCCTGCGCAAGCAGGCTGCGCAGCATACGACCATCACGTGCAGCGACCACTGCCGCGCGCTGGCAGCCAGCCGGTGCAGGCGCAGAATCCCGGGTTGTTGCCACCGCGAACGCCAGACATGCGACTGCTTTATGTTGAAGACCATCCCGATGTGCGAGAGCTGATCGGGCTGCTGCTGGAAGAAGAAGGGCTGTCGGTGGTGGCCTGCGCCTCGGCTGAATCGGCCGAAGTTGAGTTTGCCCAAGCTGAGTTCGATATCTTGATGACCGATTTGAGCCTGCCGTCGATGCCAGGCACTGAACT
>JANMKO010000554.1:0-1957 GCA_031372085.1 Betaproteobacteria bacterium | reverse complement strand
GCCGGCCCGGGCGGTGCAATGCCGTAGGCCAGCAGCTTGGCGCGGCCGGCTTCGCTGATCCAGTCGGTCGTCCAGGCCGGGGCGCGGCGCAGCGTGACGCGGGCAGCGCCCAGGCCGGCGGCGGCGATGGCGGCCAGGCAGTCTTGCTCGATCACCTCGGTGGCCGGGCAGCCCGAGTAGGTGGGGGTGAGCACGATTTCAAGGCCGTCGGGGTGGTCGATCACCTGGCGCACCAGGCCCAGATCGCAGACTGAAAGCGCCGGCACCTCGGGGTCGAGCACCTGGTCCAGCACAGCCCAGGCGCGGGCTGTGCGGGTGGCGGGCCGCACCGCCCCGGCTTGGGCCATGCCCTGGACAGGCGGCGCGGCCACGCTCACCACACACCGCCCGGAAACGCCCGCTGCAAATGCTGCATCTCGGCCAGCAGCAAGCCCAGGTGCTCACTGTGCACGCCGCGCTTGCCGGTGCTGCGGAAGGCCGAATCGGCCGGCAGCGCCAGCGTGGCCTCGGCCAGCACATCGGCCATCTCGGCACGCCACGGCGCTTGCAACTCAGACCCCGCCGGCCCCAGGCCGCTGGCCACCGCCGCCGCGTCCACCGCATCATCGTCAAACAGCTCGGCCGTGTAGCGCCACAGCAGCGCCAGCGCCCGCGCACAGCGCTGGTGCGATTCGGCCGTGCCGTCGCCCAGCCGCACCAGCCAGTCAGCGGCATGCTGTTGGTGATAGCACGCCTCTTTCACCGCCTTGCCGGCGATGGCCGCCAGTTCAGCGTCGCTGGACCTGGCCAGCCGGGCCCACAGCAGCTTGAGCCAGGTGGCCACCATCAGGTTGCGCAGCACGGTGACGGCAAAACCATGCACTTGCGGGCCACCGGGCAGCTCCACCAGCGTCGGGTTGAGGTAAGCGCGCTCGTCGCGCAAAAACGCCAGCTGGTCTTCATCCAGGCCCAGCGGCCGGCCGGCATGGCTGAGCAGGGCGCGGGCCTGGCCGATCAGGTCGAGCGCCATATTGGCCAGGGCGATGTCTTCTTCAAGCACCGGCGCATGGCCGCACCACTCACCCAGGCGCTGGCCCAGGATCAGGCAGGTGTCGGCCAGGCGCAGCAGGTATTGCGTGGCCAGGCCGGGGGGCAGCGGGATCGAGGTGGGCATTGTTTTCTCAGCCGGCTCACATGTGATCGACTGCTGCCGGCAGCTTGTAGAAGGTGGGATGGCGGTAGACCTTGTCTTGCGCCGGGTCAAAGTACATCGCCTTGTGCGCCGGGTCACTGGCCACGATCTGGTCACTGCGCATCACCCACACGCTGCAACCCTCTTGGCGCCGGGTGTAGACATCACGCGCCAACTGGATGGCCAGCTTGGCGTCGGCCGCATGCAGGCTGCCGCAGTGCTTGTGGTCCAGGCCGGCCTTGGTGCGCACAAACACCTCCCACAGCGGCCATTCCGGCGGGGCGGCGGCGTCGATCTCGGCTGTCTTGGCATCGGTCATCGTGTCGATCATGCGGGTGCTCCGGTGGTGTCAGGCGGCCTGCGGCAGCGGCCGGCGCTTGGCGGCATGCGCCATCGCCGCGTCGCGCACCCAGGCGCCGTCGTCCCAGGCTTTGACGCGGGCGGCCAGGCGCTCTTGATTGCACGGCCCGTCACCGCCCACCACGCGCCAGAACTCGGCCCAATCAATCGGGCCGTGGTCATGGTGGCCACGCGCCTCATTCCACTTCAAGTCAGGGTCGGGCAGGGTGACGCCCAGCAGCCGGGCCTGGTCAACCGCCGCGTCGATGAACTTGGCGCGCAACTCGTCATTGCTGATGCGCTTGATGCCCCAGCGCATGCTTTGTGCTGAATTTGGGCTTTGGTCGTCGGGCGGGCCGAACATCTGGATCGACGGCCACCACCAGCGGTTCACCGCGTCTTGCACCATGTCTTTTTGCGCCGCCGTGCCCTGGCCCATCATCGTCA
>JANMKO010000454.1:0-2242 GCA_031372085.1 Betaproteobacteria bacterium | reverse complement strand
GGTGGCGCTGCTGCCAAACAGGCCGATCAACAGGCCATGCACAACGGCAAACCCGGTGATGCTGCCGACCCAGCCGCAGGCGACAAAGCCCAGCCCCAGGCTGACGGCGCCGATCAGGATCACCGGCACGATGCCGAAGCGATCAGCCAGCTTGCCCATCAACACACAACCCAAGCCAAAACCGATCATCAGCAAGGTGTAGGGCAATGAGGCCTCGGCCCGGCTGACGCCAAACTCGGCCTGCACCGCCGGCAGCGTGACCGAGACCACATACATGCCGGCCGACCCGATGGTCATCAGCAGCAAGGTGGCGGCCAGGCGCAGCCAGGCCTGGCGAGAGTCGGGTTGGTTGGGTGCTGTCATTGGCGTGATTGTCGCCAGCCGGCGGCGCGGCGGCCAGCGCCGGCAACCTGGCTGGCCTGCCCAATCGGCCGGCAGGCCGGCCACATTCCACACCGGCAGCACGTCCTCCCCGGCCGCCAGCGGCGTTGCACCGGCGCCACCACAAATGCCAGCGTCAGCGGCAAATCCTGCAAGGCCTGCCAGAAGCCTGCATCGGCCTGGGCGCGGCCGAGAACTTGATCGCGATGCCCAGCTTGCGGCCGCGGTGCTCAAGCACCAAGTGCGGCTCGGTGCCTGCCGGCAGCGGCTACCATCTGATCGATAACGCTCCGGCCTGGCCGGTGCGCCCCACCCGACCGGACTCCGCCATGCGCCTGCCCACCTCTCGCCGGCACAGCCTGATCGCCCTCTGCGCTGGCTTGCTGCTGCCGGGTGTGGCACGCACCCAGCCCCAGCGGCCGCTGCGCGTGGGCTCCAAGATCGACACCGAAGGCGCGCTGCTGGGCCAGTTGATGATCCAGGCGCTGGAGGCCGGCGGCGTCAAGACCGAGAACCGGTTGCAGCTGGGCGGCACGCAGATCGTGCGCGGTGCGCTCACCGCCGGTGAAATCGACCTGTACCCTGAATACACCGGCAACGGTGCCTTCTTTTTTGCCGATGACAAAAACCCGGCCTGGAAGAACCGCCAAGCCGGCTACGAGCGGGTCAAGGCGCTAGACCTGGCGCGCCACAAGCTGGTGTGGCTGCCGCCCGCGCCGGCCAACAACACCTGGGCCATCGCCGTGCGGCAAGACCTGGCCAGCAGCCAGAAGCTCAAAACGCTGGCCGATTTTGGCCGCTGGGTGGCGGCCGGCGGCGCCGTCAAACTGGCGGCATCGGCCGAGTTTGTTGAGCGGCCCGACGCGCTGCCGGCCTTTCAGTCGGCCTACGGCTTCAAGCTCAAACAAGACCAGTTGCTCACTTTGGCCGGCGGTGACACCGCCCTGACCATCAAGGCGGCGGCCGAAAAAACCTCGGGCGTCAATGCCGCCATGGCCTATGGCACCGACGGCCCGCTGGCCGCGCTGGGCCTGGTGATCCTGGACGACCCGCTGGGCGTGCAGCCGGTGTACGCCCCGGCGCCGGTGCTGCGCGCCGACGTGCTGGCCCGGCTGCCGCAGATCGCCCCGCTGCTGGCGGCGGTGTTCAAGACGCTGGACAGCGCCACCCTGCAGCGGCTGAACGCGCAGATCGCGCTTGAAGGCCAGGACGCCAAAAAAGTGGCCCAGGCCCACCTCAAAAGCCTGGGCCTGGCGCGGTGAGCGCGGCGCCGGCGCCAGCGCCTGCACAGGCGCCAGCGCCTGCACGGGCGCCGGCCGCAGGTGCCCGGCCCGGCCGGTGGCTGCACAACCCGGTGCTGGCGCTGCTGCTGGCCACCGCGCTGGCGGCCGCGCTGGGGGGCGCATTCTTGTCGTTGGCGCCCAATCGGCTGGTCACCGGCCAGGGCGTGGCGCTGGCCGATCTGCTGCTGGGCCACTGGCGCTGGCTGCTGGCCCCGGCCGCGCTGCGGGTGCTGGCTGTTTTTTTGCCGGCGCAGCGCCGCACCCAGGCCACCGTGGCGCTGGCCGCCAGCGCGCTGCTGGCCGGATGGGTGGCGCTGGCCGGCGCCGAGGCCACCCGCCTGCTGGCTGGCCTGGCACCCACTGCAGCGCCGCTGGCCCGGGTGTCGTTGGGCGGCGGCTTCTGGGCGCTGGCCGCACTGGCATGGCTGGCGGCCAGTGATGCCTTGCAGCGGCTGCAACTGGGCCGGGCGGCGCAGGCACTGGCCCAGGCCGCCGTGTGGCTGCCGGTGGGCGCGCTGCTGGGCAGCGGCGCGCTGAGCAGCTTGTCGCTGCTGCAAGAGCACGCCAACCGGCAGGAT
>JANMKO010000427.1:0-2049 GCA_031372085.1 Betaproteobacteria bacterium | reverse complement strand
TGCAGGCACTGCGGCTGCCACTGCCCGATCTTGAAAACCCAACGGCCGAGGTGTTGCGGGTCTACAAGCTCAGCAAGCGCTACGACTGCGACATCTCCGGCCTGGCCGCCGGGCTGTGGCTGCGGCGGGATGGCAGCGGCGCCGTGGTCGATGCCCGTTTCGCCTTCGGCGGTTTGGCCGGCATCGTCAAGCGCGCCGCCGGGGCCGAGGCCACCGTGCGCGGCCAGCCTTGGACCAACGCCACGGTGCAGGCCGCGATGGCCGCGCTGGACAATGATTTTCAGCCGCTGTCTGACCTGCGCGCCAGCGCCAGCTACCGCCGCCGCGCCGCGCGCAACCTGCTGCTGCGCTTCTGGCTGGAGACGCGCGCCGAGGCGCCGCTGGCGGCCGATGAGGTGTCGGTGTGGAGCCGCCCGTGAGCGCTGAGCCTTCGGTCTTGCTCCCTCCCCCGGGCAGGGGGAGGGCTGGGGAGGGGGTCGAATCCAGGGCCACGATGACCTCCGAACCCCCAACCCCGCCTTCCCCCTGCCAGGGGGAAGGGGCCACGCCGGGCGTCGGCATCAGCCGCCCGCATGAATCGGCCCACCTGCACGTGGCCGGCGCCGCGCCCTACATCGATGACCTGCCTGAGCTGGCCGGCACGCTGCATGCCGCACTCGGCTTGTCGCCGGTGGCGCATGGCACGCTGCTGGCCATCGACCTGGCCCTGCTGCGCGCCCAGCCCGGCGTGGTGGCGGTGTACGTGGCGGCCGATTTCTCCGGCCGCAATGACTGCGGCCCGATCCTGCAAGACGACCCGATCCTGGCCGACGGCACGCTGCGCCATGTCGGCCAGCCGGTGTTTGCCATCATCGCCAGCACCCGCGACCAGGCCCGCCGCGCCGCCGCGCTGGCACAACAGGCGCTGAAGATTGCGCCGCTGCCCGCCGTGCTGAGCGCGCTTGACGCCCATGCCCAACAGCAGTACGTGGTGCCGCCGATGCACCTGGCGCGCGGCGCTGCCGACGCCGCGCTGGCCGCCGCGCCGCACCGCCAGCAGGGCAGGTTCTCACTCGGCGGCCAAGAGCAGTTTTACCTCGAAGGCCAGATCAGCTACGCCATCCCGCAAGAGGATGGTGGCCTGCTGCTGCATTGCAGCACCCAGCACCCCAGCGAGATGCAGCACCTGGTGGCGCACGCACTGCACCTGGCGTCCCACCAGGTGCAAGTGCTGTGCCGGCGCATGGGCGGCGGTTTTGGCGGCAAAGAAAGCCAGAGCGCGCTGTTTGCCTGCGTCGCGGCGCTGGCCGCGCAAAAACTGCAACGCCCGGTCAAACTGCGGCCCGACCGGGATGACGACATGCTCATCACCGGCCGCCGCCACGGCTTTGACTTCAGCTGGGATGTGGGCTTCGACGATGCCGGCCGCATCCTGGGCGTGACGGTGAACATGGTGGCCAATGCCGGCCACTCCGCTGATTTGTCACCGCCGGTGATGACGCGCGCGCTGTGCCACTTCGACAACGCCTACTGGCTGCCCGATGTGGCCATGCACGGCTTTTGTGCCCGCACCAACACCCAGAGCAACACTGCCTTTCGCGGTTTTGGCGGGCCGCAGGGCGCGCTGGCCATCGAGCTGATCCTCGACAACGTGGCGCGCCGGCTGGGCCTCGATCCACTGGCGGTGCGGCGCGCCAACTTCTACGGCACCACCCCCCACAACGTCACGCCCTACGAGCAAGTGGTGGACGACAACATCATCCACCCGCTGGTAGACCAGTTGGCCCGGCAGTGCGACTACAGCGCCCGCCGCGCCGGGGTGGCTGCCTACAACGCCGGCAGCCCGGTGCTCAAACGCGGCATCGCGCTGACGCCGGTGAAGTTTGGCATCTCGTTCAACGTGGCGCACTTCAACCAGGCGGGCGCGCTGGTGCATGTTTATGCCGACGGCTCGATCCTCGTCAACCACGGCGGCACCGAGATGGGCCAGGGCCTGAACACCAAGGTGGCGCAGGTGGTGGCGCATGAGCTGGGCGTGGATTTTGACCGGGTGCGGGTGACGGCCACCGA
>JANMKO010000418.1:0-20056 GCA_031372085.1 Betaproteobacteria bacterium | reverse complement strand
TCGTGCAAGGCTTGTGCACGATTCATTTGGCCCGAAACAACCAGGCTCGAGAGATGAAGCCGGCGCTTGTCGAAGTTGAACTTGCGCGGCAGGTAGATGTCCTGGTAGAACTTGGTGAAGCGTGACTCGCTGTGTTTGCCGCCGTAGTCGCGCCAGCCGTATTCTTTGGTGAGTTCCAGGCGTGCCGCCTCCTTGTCATAGTTCAGGTAATTCAGGGGCCGATGAATGGCCAGCTGTTTGCGCACGCGGGTCAGCCACAAGAACTCGGCAAGACCCATGAAGTGGTAGCTCCTGAGCGGGATGCTCCCAAAACGGGCGTGGATGGCCTTGGCGTGTTTGCCATCGATTGACGGATAGCCCCAGCCTGGCGGCACAACGCATTCTGACGAGAAGTTCACGCCGCTCAGAAAATTGCGGACACCAAACTGCTGGGCAGTGCGATAGAGTGTCGAAAAAAAGGCATGATCCTGCGGAATATCCTGGTTCAATACCGATGCCTTCAAAAAGGCGATTTGCAGGTCGCGCATTTCTTGCCACTCCACCACATGGGTGTGCAAGTCCAGATCCAGTTTGCGCACCAGCGACTCGATATTGCGCACCGCTGGCTCGGAGTTCCAGCCACCGTCGACATGCACGGCCAACACCCGCAATCCCATTTGGCGTACCGCAACATGCGCGAGGTAGGCGCTGTCGATACCACCGCTCAGGCCAATCATCGCGTCATAGGGCTTGCCACGTCCGGCGGCCTTGAGCTGGTCGGCCAATAGCGCCAGGCGGGCTTGGCCTTCTGGGCCGGGCCACCATTCATGGGGCATGCGCCGCAACGCATCACGGCAGCAGTTGCACTGACCATTGGCGTCGAACTCGATGGCAGGGTTGCTTTCGTCCATCACGCAGACGCTGCATATGCGGCGCGTATTGTTGGCGTTCATGGGGCGTCCAACGCGATGGCATCCATCTCGGCGGGGTCCGGGTAGGTGATAAGCACGGCCCGCAGGCGGCCGATAAAGCAAAAGGCGCTGCCTGAGGCGGCGGCCGACGCGCCGGATTTCAAGGCCTGGGCCAGATGGCGTATTTCACCCGCGCCACCCAGGGCAACCAAGGGCACCTGGAGCTGCGGCGCCAATGCGGCTATCAGCTGCAGGTCGAAACCCGTGCGTGCACCATCGCGGTCAACGGATTGCAGAATGATTTCGCCCACGCCTGCGTCCTGCAACGCCAGGCAATGCGCCAGCGGTGTCAGTGGCGTGATGTTTTGTGCTGAGCGTGTCACGCAGCGCGCGCCTGGCCCGCTGCCCACCACGTCGACACAAGCCACCAATGCCTGGGCGCCAAGATCGCGGCTCACCGCCTGTACCAGCGACCGGTCCAGCGCCGCATGGCCCAGCACCACCTTCTCCACACCAATGCGGCTGAGTTGTTCGCACTGGGTCAGCGCCGTGATGCCGCCACCAAAGGCCAGTGGCATGAAGCACTCGCTCGCCAGTTCGCGCAGAAAACCCAGGTCGGGCCCGCGTCCATCCGTGCTGGCATCGATGTCGAGCACGCATATTTCGTCAACCTCCTTCTCGTTGAACAGCCGCACGACATTGAATGGATCCCCGACATAGGTGCGTTTGCCGAAACCAACGGTCTTGACCAGCCTGCGCTGGCGGTCGACCAACAAGACGGGTATCAGTCGCTTTCTCACCGGGCCTCCGTGGTTTGCAGCAATGCAAATTGCCTCAGCAGCCGCATGCCAAAACGGTGGCTTTTTTCGGGGTGGAACTGCACCCCGACGATGTGGTGTTTCTCAACGGCGCAGCACAGTTCGAATCCATAGTCGATGACGGCTGACACGTCGTCTGCCCGGTCACACAGCATGTGGAAGCTGTGATCGAAGTAAAAGCGTTCGGGCGCCTGGTCGCGATCAAACAGCGATGTCCGCCGGGTGGGCCGGGTTTGCATCCAGCCGATATGGGGCACCTTCAACCCCGACGCCTCGGGCACAACAATGCGGCGCACATCGGCGGCTATCCAACCCAGCCCGGGCTCACTGCCTTCGGCACTGCTGCGCGCCAGCAGTTGCATGCCCAAACAGACCCCGAGCACCGGCACCTGGCGCTGCAGCACAGCGTCGTTGAGCGGCTCGATCAGTTGGCGTGAGCGCAAGGTGTGCATGGCTTTGTCGAAAGCGCCAATGCCCGGCAACACCAATTTTTCGGCCTTTGCGATCACCAGCGCGTCGCCGCTGGCCTGCGCGTCGATGCCGAGGTAGTCGAACATATTGAGCAGGGCGCCGATATTGCCCACGCCATAGTCAATCACGGTGATCATGCTGTCTCGATTTCAGGCGTAGTCGTTAAGGCTTGGCCGGCGCAAGTCATGCCGAGACCCGCTGGGCTTGCAAGGCGGTGAATACGCGTCCGACGATTTCGCGGCCAGTTGGCCACAGCAATGTCAGCGCAAGACTGCACAGCAGGGCCAACAGTGCCGAGACGGCGAATGCCGCGATCAGCAATGGCCAACTTGAAACCTCGGTCAACCTGGTGGCACTCAGGCCCAGCGCCACCACCAGGCCTGCCAGCATGGGGGTCAGGCTGCTCACCAGCAGGGTAGACCAGCGCAAGCCCTGAAAAAACAAGCGTCGAGTGAGCCACATCGACGCAGCCACTCTTGCCGCACTTGCTACAAGCAAGCCACCACCGGCTGCATAGGGCCCAAAGTTGACCATCAGCACGATGGTTGCCAGTACCGTCAACAGGGCGTAGGCGAGCGACAGCCAGGCGATTGGCGCGTTCTGGCCCAGCCCCATGGCGTAGTAGCTGAACACGTTGGAGCCACAACCGACAATGCCACCCAGCACCAGCGTCTGCAGTAGCTGCCCGCCGCCTTGTGCCGTCTCAGGCCCAATCCAGAGTGTCAGCAGGCTGTGTGCCAGCGGCACCATCGGCGCGAGAAACATCACACTCACCGTGCCCACCACCCAGGATGCCGTGAGGAAAAAAGCCTCGCGTCTGGCAAGTTCGTCGTTCGCGGTAGCGCCGAAGTAGGGGAACAGGATTTCCCCGGCCTTCATGACTCCCATGTATGCGGCTTCCTGCAGACGATTTGCAGCGTTGTACTGCCCCACTATCGCAGCCGGTGCCAGCACACCCAGTGCGTAGCGATCGATCTGGTTGCCAAACGAGCCGGTGAGTTGCACGATGGTTTGCCATTTGCCAAACTGCAGCAGGCGGACAAGGGCTGGGCGATGCAAGCTGGGCTGCCTTGGCCTCGACCAAACGGCTGCCCGGGACGTCCACAGCCACGCCAGCAGGGTGGCGACAAACGAGGCCGCAACGCCAGCCAGATAGCCTGTAGCCGATGCAAACCTAGCCGTGAAGAGCAGCGACAGAACCACGGTTGCACTGGCTGCAAATGCGCTCAATTGGGCCAGCTGTCGAAAGTCCTGGCGGGCAGCGCAGGCCGCTTGCAGGACCAGGACAAGTTGCTGGGCCACCCAGCCGATGCCGGCGACGGCAAACGCCCATTGCAATGGCGGCTGCGACTGGCCACCTTGCACCATCGCGGCAAGAATCGCCGGGCCGAACAGGCAGACGGCCAAGCCGCCCACGGCGCATGCGGCCAGGCATAACAGCATGGCGGTGTCAAAGATGCGCTGGGCTTCCATGGTTTGACCGCTGCCAAGGTGTGCTGCCATCTCCCGGGTAGTGGACTGCCCCAGCACGCCGCCGACCAGCATCAATGGCGCCCAGACTGCCAGTACCAGCCCGGCTCGCCCGAACTCGGCCAGGCCGATCCATTGGATGACAAACGGCACGGTGACGAACTGTGCTGCCAGTGCGCAAGCGAACGCAACGAGGTTCCACTTCGAGTTCGAAATCAGCTGCCGATTGCGGACCTGCTGATCGCCCGTGCCGACGCGGCCGTCTTTCAAGCAGCGAAGTCCTTGATGGCGGACGCAACCGCCCCGATCTGTTCGGCTGTCATCTCCGGAAAGATGGGCAGCGAAAGGATTCGTGACTGATGACCATGGGCGTTGGGAAAGTCTGCCGGCTGGTGTTTCAGCCGCGCATAAGCTGGCACGAATGGCAGCGCGATGGGATAGTTGATGGCTGTTTGAACACCCTTGGACCCAAGGTGTCTGGCCAGACCATCGCGCTGCTCATGCCGGATCACATAGAGGTGGTAGACATGCTCGCGGCCGGGCGCGGTGATGGGCAGCGATAGGCCGGGCACCTCGGCCAGCAACCGGTGGTAAGCCATCGCAACCTGCTGCCGCCGCCGCGTCCAGCCCAATAGATGCGGCAGCTTGACCGACAGCACTGCCGCCTGCAGCCCGTCCAGCCGGCTGTTGATACCTTCGATGCGGTGGTCACCCTTGGTCAGGCCACCGTGCCGCGCAAACATCGCCATGCGGTCGGCCAGCGCTGCATCGTTGGTCACCACGGCGCCCGCATCGCCCATCGCGCCCAGGTTCTTGCCGGGGTAGAACGAGAATGAAGCCGCGTTGCCAAAGCTGCCGACCATGCGCCCTTGGTAGGTGGCCAAATGGGCCTGCGCGCAGTCTTCGAGCACCCAAAGCTTGTGCTTGTTGGCAATTGCCATGATGGCGCCCATGTCGCAGGGCTGACCATTGAGGTGAACCGGGATGATGCCCACAGTGTGCGCTGTGATCTTGGCTTCGATCTGTGCCGGGTCCATCGTGTAGGTCGCGTCATCGGTGTCGCAGAACACCACCTTGCCGCCGGCCTGGGTGATGGTTTCGGTGGTCGATATCCAGGAATGCGCAGGCGCGATCACCTCGTCACCGGGCTGCACACCCAGCGCATGCATGGCGATGTAGAGTGAATCGGTGCCGTTGGCGCAAGACACGCAATGCGAGACCCCAACCACCTGTGCAAACTGCTCTTCAAAGCGCTGCACATAAGGGCCACGGATAAAGGCTGACTCACGGATGACGGCTGCAACAGCGTTGTCTATTTCGTCCTTGATGGACAAGTATTGGGCATGCAGATCAGCAAACGGGACAGCGGTGGTCATGGCTTGTGGCAAGAAGAAGTGGGGGGCTCGGTGGCGATTGCTCGACGACGCTCAGGCGATGTGGTTGACGCGGCGCATCAAACGTGCAGGGTTGCCGACATAGATGCCGGGCTCGTCGATGTTTCGGGTGACCACGGCACCGGCGCCGATGACCACGTCGTTGCAGATGCGAACCGGCAACACGGTCGCGTTGGATCCGATCGAGACCCGATCACCGATGTCGGTGGATTTCCAGAGCGCGCGCTGGCCACGCGCAGGGCCGCCGATAGCAAACAGATCGTTGACAAACATCACGCCATGGCCGACGAAGCAGTCGCTGCCGATGCGCACCAGTTCGCAGACAAAGGCATGTGACTGGATCTTGGTGCGAGCACCGATCTCGACGCCGCGCTGAATTTCGACAAATGGCCCGACAAAGCAGTCGTCGCCCAGCGTGCATTCATAGACGTTGGCGGGTTCGACGATGCGCACATTGTTGCCGCAGGTGACATCACGCACCTGTGCCCGCAGCAGGGTGGGGGACGCCACCGATCAGCCCCGCCCGAGGCGGCTGTGTTCGACCTTGAGCGGCAGCATCACTTCCTTGCCACTGGCCATTGACTCGTAAAGTGCGGCTACCAGTTCCAGGCTGGCACGGCCCTCGCGGCCGTCCACCAGGGCAGACGTGCCGTTGCGCAGGCAGTCCACCACGTGCTCGTAGTAAGCCTGGTGGCCAAAGCCGTACACATTCGGCGGGTTGACAGAAAAGCACTCCATGACGTCGGCGTCTTCGGGCACTGGTTCCACAAAATTCCAGTGGCGAATCTGGTTGACGGCAAAACCACCGATCTCGACCGTGCCACCCGCGCCCAGCACTGACAGTGAGCCCTCCAAGTCGCGAGGCCTGGTGGCCCCGGTGGCCTCAACAATGCCCAAAGCACCATTGCGAAACTTCAGGGTTGCCACGGCCGTGTCTTCGGCCTCGATGTTGACCAAGGCCCGCGCGGAACGTGCATGAACGCTTTCAACAGGCCCCATGAACCAGCCCAGCATGTCCACATGGTGGCTGGCCTGGTTGGCAATCACGCCGCCGTCCTGGGCCCAGGTGCCGCGCCACGCGTCATGGTCGTAGTAGCTTTGGTCGCGGCACCAGCGCACCCGCACCGTGCCCAATACCAGCTTGCCAAATCGGCCGGCCTCCAATGCCTCGCGGGCCTTCACCACCGGCACGTTGAAGCGGTTCTGCTTGACCACGAACAGCTGTTTGCCAGCCTCGTCGGCGGCGCGGATCATGGCGTCGGCGTCGGCCAGCGTCAACGCCATGGGCTTTTCGACGATCACGTGGCGGCCTGCCCTTGAGGCTTCAATGGACAGGGCGGCGTGCGACCCACTGGGTGTCAGCACGGTGATGACATCGGCGTCAGATTTCTCAAGCAACTCGGCCACCGAGGTGAAGCCCGGCACATCGTACTTGTCGGCAAATGCCTGGGCACGGTCCGCCAACAAGTCGCACACGGCGACCAGCTTTGCGCCGGCAATCTGACCCGACCCCAACAGTTCGGCATGGCGTTTGGCAATCCGGCCGCAGCCGACGATAGCGATTCGGATCATGTTCGTCCAACTCCAAAATATTCGAGGCCAGCTGCGCGCGCCAAGCTCGGTTCAAGGATGTTTCTGCCATCAAAGACTATTGGCAAAGCAAGTTGCTTGGCAATCGTGTTCAGGTCGGCACTGCGGAACTCTTTCCACTCCGTGACGATAACCAGCGCGTGCGCCCCTTCCAGCACACGGGCCGCCTGGTCTGCAAACGACAGCCCGGGCAAGTCGCCAAACACCCGCCTGGCTTCGGTGATGGCCACCGGGTCGTAGGCCGCCACGCTGGCGCCGCGTTCGATCAATTCGCGGATCAATACCACGCTGGGTGCTTCGCGCATGTCGTCGGTATTGGGCTT
The DNA here is from genome assembly GCA_031372085.1 of Betaproteobacteria bacterium. GTDB lineage: Bacteria > Pseudomonadota > Gammaproteobacteria > Burkholderiales > Burkholderiaceae_C > Pseudaquabacterium. Next base: position 13,100 of record JANMKO010000418.1, on the reverse strand, counting down.
GAAGGCCAGCCCCCATACGGCGAAGTGCAAACCGTCCAACCGGTCACCGAAGCGGGCTGCGATCTTCTCCGTCAGCAGGGTCTTCTGGGCATTGTTGGCCGCCTCGACGGCGGCCAGCACACCCAGCGAGACGTTCTGCTGGTCACCGATGCGGATCAGCGCCTGCACGTCTTTCGGGAAGCAAGAACCACCATAGCCACAACCCGGATACAGGAAGTGGGTGCCGATGCGGGGGTCAGAGCCAATGCCGCGGCGCACATGATCAATATCCGCGCCCACCTTTTCGGCCAGGCGCGCCAGCTCGTTCATAAAGCTGATGCGCGTGGCCAGCATCGCATTGGCCGCGTACTTTGTCAGCTCGGCTGAGCGTGCGTCCATCAGCATCAGTTTGGCGTGATTGCGCTCGAATGGCGCGTAGAGACGTCGCATCACCTCGGTGGCGTGTGCATCGTCGGACCCGATCACGATGCGGTCAGGCCGCATGAAGTCATCGATGGCGGCACCTTCTTTCAGGAACTCAGGATTCGACACCACCGAAAACGGAATGTCCACGCCACGCGCTGCCAATGCCTCACGCAAGGCGTCGCGTACTTTGTCGGTTGTGCCTACCGGTACCGTGCTTTTGTTGACCACGACCCGTGCCTCAAGCATGTTCGCCCCAATTGCGCGCGCGGCAGCCAACACATAGTTCAGGTCGGCCGACCCGTCTTCGTCGGGCGGTGTGCCTACCGCGATGAACTGCACCGCGCCATGTTGCACCGCCAGTTGCAGGTCGGTGGTGAAGCGCAACCGGCCTGCGGCCGCATTGGCCCGCACGAGCTCTTTCAGGCCAGGTTCGTGGATTGGCATCTCGCCGGCGTTCAATATGGCGATCTTGCGATGGTCGATGTCCAGACAAACGATGTTGTTGCCGACATCAGCCAGACAAACGCCTGTCACCAACCCCACATAGCCAGTACCCACTACGGTAATGTTCACGCTGTAACTTTCAACTGTGCTAGAACAAACTCATGATGGCCTAGGCCGTCGACGCCTGCGGTCGGACGGTGAGCCAGAAATTCAACGTCGGCGGCGTTGGGTCGCAAGCGGTCAGTGCGCGCGGGGTATTCCGCCGGTGCCCGGCCAGCCATCATTGGCGCGTCACCGTGTTTGGCAGCGCGGCAGCGACTTCGGCGCGAAGCGTGGCAATGGTGTCTTGTAACTGCGTGAACTCGGCCTCTTTGTGGGCCAGGAAGCGGCGTGTCAAATTCAGTTTCTCGCGGATGCCGGCGGGTGTCAGCAGGTAGGCATAGCCCAGCTTGTGGTCGCTGCGCTTGAAGTTGCGTGCCTTCACCAAGCCCCGGTCCAGCAAGGCGTGCAGCACATAGTGGGTTTTGCCCAAGCTCAGCCCCAAGGCCAGCGACAACTCTCGCTGCGACAGTTCGGGTTGCTCGTTAAGCAGGCGCAGCAAGGCCAGTTGCGATGGATCAGGGTCTGGGGTCACAGAAAATAACGTGTAGCCGTGTAGGCTTGTTCATCGAATGAACAAGTATTCTAGCCGCACGCGAGCAGCACCCGACGGTGTGGCGTCAGTACCGGCTCGACAGCGATCAAGCGGCTCGGCTGCGGCGTGTCGTCAGTGGTGCTTCAGGCTGCTTGCGGCGCGGCTGTCGCACCGGCACGCTCGGCGGCTTGCCGCCTGGATTGACGCAGCAACACCCAAGCCGACAGCAGCAAGGCGGCGCCCAGCATGGTGCCCAGGGCAATCGACGCGCGCTTGGGCTTGCTCTTTTTTTCGGGCGGCGTAGCGGGGTCTACCACCTGGATCAATGCACCCTCGCGGCTCTCGTCTACCCGTGCAAGCTCAAATTGACGGGCATACAACTCGAACAGCGTTTCCTGGTACTTGAACTCGCGGTATTTGCCGATGTAGTCTGGCCCGCTGGTTGAATCGCCGGGTTGTTCCACCTTGGCCAATTGGCCGCGCAGCGCGGCAAGTGCGGCTTGTTGTTGACGCACTTCCGGCGTGTCGTCAGCCAGTGAACCACGCAATACCTGCAACCGCACCTCAGTAGCCGTGGATTCAGCTTTTAGCCTGGCGTATGCCTCAGCGGCTGCTTTGGGCTCAGCTTTCAGCGCACCAGGGTTGAAGCCGCTGGCCTGCAGTGCCCGCTGGGCTTCCACCAGACGGTCACGGCTCTGCTGTAACTGCCGCTCGAAGAACACGCGACGCTGTTGTGCCTCGGTGACAGCCAGCGCGCCGGTGATGCGCCGCAATTCGTCAACATAACTGTTGGCGATGTCTGCCGCGCGTTGCGGGTTCGTGTCGTCCACATCCACCGTAATCAGGCCGTCTTTTTTTCCCAAGGCGATGCGCACGTTGGATGCCAGTTCTTTGCGAGCATCGACGCGGAACTTTGATTCATACACGCCCATCAGCTTGAACTGATCGATCAGCCGGTACGACACAGTGCTGCTCTGCATCAGCGCCACATACTGATCCCCCGAACTGCGCATCCCTGTTCCACCTGCCAGGCCCGCCAATGAGCCCAAAGAAGCCAACGCTGACGCTGCGCCACTTTGTGCCTGTTGCGGCGGCATGAAGATGGTACTGGCTGTAAATGTGGGCGCAATCAGCATCGTGATACCAAATGCCAGCGCGCCGGCTGCCAATGGCCCCAATGTCAACAGCAGCAGGTTGCGTCGAAGTGCCTCGAACACCTCGCCCAGCGTCATGCCGGGTTCGTCGTCAGTCTCGTCACTGTCGACGCCAATTTGATCGGTCTCGCGCATACCGCCTTGCCCGCTCACCTGACCGCACTCTTGATGCCTGCCGCGCCAATACCCAACTGGTACAGAATCTGCGTCCAGTCCTTCGCGGTTTGCAGGAAAGTGCTTTTGTTCATCTCCTCAGGCACAAAGATCGTGTCGCCCGGTACCGCCTGCAACGAGCTCAAGTTGCCCCGCTTGTTGAACCAACTGCTGCTTTCCAAACTGCTGACCACGCTGCCGTTGGCCCGCACGACAAAGATGCTGCCATCGTCTGCGCCCCGCGTCGGGCCACCGGCCAGTTGCAGGTAATCGACAATGCCGCGGCCGGCTGAATACAAATAACTGCCGCTGTTGAAGACGCTGCCAAACACACCCACTGCCGTGGGGCGTGGTGGCACGTACAGGCGGTCACCGTCTTCCAGTGCAAGCTCGGGCAGTTGGCCCCCCTCGGTAGGGAGCTGCAGCACCACTCGGCCAGACGGCTTGACTGTCCGCATGCGCTCGACCAGGCGAGAGGATGCCTGGGCAGATGCGGCCTGAACCATCGCGTCGTCCGTGCTGCCGATGCGCTGGGTAGACGTTGCACGCGTCGTCTCAATCTCCAGATCCCGCAGCGCCCGGTCGTAGTTCACCTGCTGGGTTTGCCGGACGCTCTCACGGGTGAACTCGGTGCCAAACATGAAGGCGGCCGGTGTCAAGCCGCCGGCCAGGCGCAAGGCATCGCTCAGTGAGCTCTCGGACGGCAAGACATATTCGCCGGGCCGGGCCACCTCGCCTTCCACCCGCACCCGCTTGTTTTGGCGCTGCACCGGCAGTGCCGCACTGATGGCATTGAAGGCGCGCATCACGTCCCCGCTGCGCAGCACCACTTTGCCAGCCGCCGGAAAGTCAATTTGCGTCACGCGCACGGTGGCGCGCTCGTCCAGCCGCTCAATTGCCAGCCGGCTGGTGTCGGCAACCGCCGCAAAACCACCGCCCATGCGCAGCACGTCGTCCACCGTCTCACCGGGTTTCAGCTCGAACACCGCAGGCCGGTTGACGCTGCCGATCAGGCCCACTTGCGGCCCCACCGGGCCGACATGGATCACATCGTCGGCCTGCACCAGGCGGTCCGCCGTGCGGTCACCCTTGAGCATCAAGTCGTACAGGTCGAAGGTGGACACCAAATCGCGGCCACGCCGCAGTTGCACGTTGCGAAAGCTGCCAGCCGCTGACGGGCCACCCGCACGCATCACGGTTTGGGCCAGGGTGGACAGGCTGCTCACCACTTGCACGCCCGGGTTCTGCACAAAACCGGTCACGTACACCCGCAGGCCGCGCAACTGGCCTAGCGACACACTGAGCTGAAAGTTTTTGAACACGGTGGCCACACGCCGGCTGATGACGTCCGATAAATCGGCATACCGCACGCCAGAGACCATGATGGGCCCGACGCGCGGCAGATTGATGCGGCCAGACCGGTCAACCTGCAGCCGCAGGTCAGCGTCGACCGATCCCCACAGTGTGACCACCAGCTCATCGCCGGCCTGCAGCAGGTAATCGGGCGGCACGATCGGGCTGTAGTCAGGCGCCGCCAACGAGGCCGCAGCCCCCGTGAGCAACTCGGATCCGAAACGGCGCACTTCTACCGGCAACTGTCCTGGCGTGCCGGCCATACCCTGCACATAGAGCTCAAACTCACCGGGGCGGTATACCGGTGGGGGCGTCTCTTGCGGCGTGGGCCCGGCCAACCGCTCGGTGCCTGGCTGGGCCGGCTGGGTTGGTTGCCGCAGCCGCACCGGTCCGCCTGCAACTGGGGGCTCAGCGGCGGGCGTTGTTTGTGCCGATACCGCCAGCGGCGCAGCCAGCACCAGGGTCAATAGGGCCAACAGGGCCAATCTCAACGTGTTTAAGCCAAGACAGGCGCTTGGGTGTTGCGTGCAGAAATGGAATGGTCGATTCATGCGGTGCAGGCGGCTTGGTGCAGCCTGAGGCGGGCTGGCTTTCAAATTTAGACTCCGATGAGCGCCTGACTGATCTGTCGAGCCGTCAGCGGCGTCACCAAAACCAAGAATTCTAGCCGCCGCCTGTATCGTCAATTGCTTCGGCTGGCCCGCGCCTGCAGGCGTCGCAGGCCAGGGCGGCTGAAAAGCCGACGTTCACCGCCCGTCGCTCGGTCGTCATGTCGGATACCTGAATGTGGTTGCCAAGATCGCCGCCGCCGCCGCCGCCGCTGGTTGCGGCGTCCGGTGCTCTTGATCGGTCAGGCGGCGCGATGGGCAGCAAAGCATCCGGCTGCCGCCGCTAGACCCGGGTTTAATCAGCCGCCGCCGGGATCATGAGGAGGATGCTGCGTGGCGCTTGAAATTGAGCGCAGCACTACCCGATGGCGAGTTGCCCCGCAGGGGCCAGAAAGCCCGAGCGTGTCATGGGTGCAATCAAAATCGCCCCAGTTGGCGGCATCGCTGGTGATCATGCTTTTGACACCTGCCAGCGCGCGATTCACATCAATGGTTGGTGGCCACGAGGCGCAGGCAATCCAGCCCCAAAAAACGGTCAAAGTCCTTGTCAAAAGTCACCATGCGCATGCGGGCAGACACGGCAAAGGCAGCCAGGTAGGCGTCCGTCAGCAGCCGCGCCGGGGTGTCGGTGGACAAGAAGCGCTGCAGTTGGTCGCCGCAATCGGCCGGTTCGGCCTGCAAGCCAACCTCGGGCAGCGCCGCAAACTGGTGGTAGGCGGCCATAGCCTGTGTCAGGCTCAACGCCTGCTCACCCATCACCTTGGGTTGGCTCAGCAGTCGCACCAGCCCCAACATCGTGATGCGACAGAACCAGATGCTGCGCCCGGTGAGATTTTTCCAGTAGGCCGCCGCCGCATCGTGGTGCGGATGCTGCATGACCGCCAAGGCAAGCCACACGTTCACATCGGGCAAGTCATCGCCGACGTGCGCGTCCTGGGCGATTCGTTTGCGCGGTTCAGGCATCCAGCAAATCAAACAATTGAGCGTTTGAGAAATTGCTGATGGCCAATGGGTGCTTCAAATCGAGCGTCGGAAGCGCACTCATTTCCGTGCTTTCAACCGTTCGGTCAGTGGGTGCTTGCAAGCCTCGCTCAACCAGGCTCAGCACCAGCTTCTTGAGGGTGGTGCCCTCCAGTGCTGCCCTGGCTTTCAGCGCACGCAGCAAGCTATCCGGCAGGTCTACGGTGGTTCTCATCAACGCATTTTAGCATTTTGATGCTTGCGAAATGGCCATGAGGCCAGGCTATTGCGGCTTTACTGCCGCTGCTTTTGACCCCGTTGCTACACGCGGTGGAGATTGGCGCCAAACCAACCCGCAGCCGCCGCCAACCCCGCACCGATGTCATGGCTGGGTGCATAACCCAGCAAGCGCTGCGCCTTGCCCACATCCGCCCGTGAATGCCGCACGTCCCCGGCACGGAAATCCCGGTGCTCTGGCGCGGCCACCTGCAAACCCGGCCGCGCCGCCGCCAGCGCCTGCGCCAGCAGCTGATGCAGCGCTACCAAGCTGGTCTGATCCCCCACCGCCACGTTGTAAACCTGGTTCACCGCCGCCGCATCCATCACCGTGGCCGCCAGCAGATTGGCCTGCACCGCATTGGCCACAAAACAAAAATCGCGGCTGGTTTGGCCGTCGCCGTTGATGAACACGGACTCACCGCCCAGCATCGCCGCGGCCCATTTTGGGATCACCGCTGCATAAGCGCCGTTCGGGTCTTGCCGGGGCCCAAACACATTGAAGTAGCGCAGGCCGATGGACGGCAGGTTGTACGTGCGCGCAAATACGTCGGCATACAACTCATTGACGTATTTGGTCACCGCATACGGTGACAGTGGCCGGCCGATGGTGTCTTCCACCTTCGGCAGGCCAGGGTGGTCACCGTAGGTCGAGCTGCTGGCGGCGTAGACAACGCGCTTCGCGCCAGCGTCGCGCGCGGCCACCAGCATGTTGAGAAAGCCGCCCACATTGGTGGCGTTGGTGGTGATCGGGTCGGCGATCGACCGGGGCACCGAGCCCAGTGCCGCCTGGTGCAACACCAGATCCACGCCGGCACAGGCGCGCTGGCAATCGGCCAACTCGCGGATGTCACCCTCGATGAAGTTGAAGCGGGCCCAGGCCGCCGGGCCCACCAGTGCCTGCACGGCGGCCAGGTTGTGCCGGTGGCCGGTGGCAAAGTTGTCCAGCCCCACCACCCGCTGGCCCAGGCCGAGCAGGGTTTCCAGCAGGTGGCCGCCGATGAACCCGGCCACGCCGGTGACCAGCCAGGTGCGTGGCTGCTCGCGCAGTTGCGCCTGCACCGTGGCGTAAGCCGTCGGCCCGGGTTGGCGGGCGTCGGTCAAACCGGCCTCGGTTGAATCAGGCATGGCGGTGGTTTCTCAGTTGGCAGGATCAAAAAACGTCGGCGTCGGCCAGCCCTGGCGCGGCGCAGTCTTTCGGCGCCAACCGGGGCTGCAGGCCGGCCGGCCAGCCGATGCCGATGGCAGGGTCGTCCCAGCGGATCGCCCGCTCGCAATCTTTGGCATACACGTCGGTGGTCTTGTACAAAAAGCGGGTGTCGTCCTGCAGCGCCACAAAGCCGTGCGCAAAACCTTCTGGGATCCACAGTTGCCGGCGGTTGCCAGCGCTCAGTTCTGATGCCACCCACTGGCCGAAGGTGGGTGAGCCGCGCCGGATGTCCACCGCCACGTCCAGCGCCGCGCCTTGCACCACCCGCACCAGCTTGCCTTGTGGGTGCGGCGGCAGCTGGTAGTGCAGGCCACGCAGCACGCCGGCCGCCGAACTTGATTCGTTGTCCTGCACAAAGGCCCGGGGCTGCGGCAGGCCGAGCGCGGCCAGGCCGTTGTTGAAGCGCGTCTGGTTGAAGCTCTCCATGAACCAGCCCCGGTCGTCGGCAAACACGGTGGGTTCGATCAGCACGACATCGGGCAGGCGGGTGGCGGTGAATTTCATCGGGGCCGATCAGCGGGGAGAGGCTGCAATTTCAGGTCAGGTTCAAGGCGATGCGCAGCATGCGGTCTACGCCTGTTTGCCAATCAGGCAAGGTCAGGTTGAAGGTGCTGCGCAGTTTGTCGGTGGCCAGGCGAGAGTTCAACGGCCGGCGGGCCGGCGTGGGGTAGCCGCTGGTGGCGATGGGCAGTACCGCGTCCGGGCTGCATTTCAGGGCCAGGCCGCGCTGCTGCGCCCAGCCGATCACATGGCTGGCGTAGCCGTGCCAGCTCACCTCACCGGCGGCCACGGCGTGGTAGGTGCCGCTGACAGCGGCATCGTGGCTAATTTGCAAAAAGGCGTGGCGCAGCGCGTGCGCGGTGACATCGGCCAGCAGATCGGCGCCGGTGGGCGCGCCGATCTGGTCATCAATCACCGTCAACCGGTCACGCTCGGCGGCCAGGCGCAGCATGGTGCGGGCAAAGTTGCCACCGCGCGCTGCATGCACCCAGCTGGTGCGCAGGATCAGGTGCTGGCAGCCGCTGGCGCGGATCAATTGCTCGCCGTCGAGCTTGGTCTGGCCGTACACACTCAGTGGCCCGGTGGGCGCTGATTCATCACGCGGCAGGCTGCCGCTGCCGTCAAACACGTAATCGCTGCTGTAGTGCACCAGCCAGCCACCCAACTCAGCCATCAGGCCGGCCACCGCGCCCACCGCCAGCGCATTGACGGTGCGCGCCAGACCGGGCTCGCTTTCGGCTTTGTCAACGGCGGTGTAGCCGGCGGCATTGACCACCACCGTGGGCTGCAAGCGGCGCAAGCTGGCCACCAGGCGCTCGGGTTGGGCCAAGTCGCCACACAGCGTGCTGCCGGGCGTGGCGCGTGGCAAGGCGATCAGCTCACCCAGCGGCGCCAGCGCCCGCTGCAGCTCCCAGCCCACCTGGCCGTCAGGCCCCAACAGAACAATTTTCATCGGTAAAACAGGGCCCCGAAAGTTTGCCGCAGCGCAAACCAGTTTGATCTGCACAAACCGCAGGATTTTAGGCACCGCCATGGCGGCCACCCGGCACCGCAGCGCTACAGCGCCACCGATTTCACGCAATCAGGGATAATCGGGGGTTAATGACCGACAACACCCTCCAAGCCGATGCTTCGTTTGCTGAAGCCACCACAGCCTTGATGCCCCAGGCTGCCCGCACCCCCGATGCGACGATGGCCGATGCGTCCTTGACAGGCGCGTCCGTGAGCGACGCCCCCGTCAGCGACGTCCCCGGTATCGACATCCCCGGTAGCGACATCCCCGTCAATGACTTCCCCGCCAGCGACGCCGCGCCGCAGCGCTTCGAGACGTTGGCGCTGGATGCCAAGCTGCTGCGGGCGGTCACCGATTCAGGCTACACGTCGATGACGCCGATCCAGGCCAAGGCCATCCCGCTGGTGCTGGCCGGGCGTGATGTGATGGGCGCGGCGCAAACCGGCACCGGCAAGACAGCGGCTTTCTCGCTGCCGCTGCTGCAAAAGATGATCAAGCACGAGACGGCGTCGATGTCGCCGGCCCGCCACCCGGTGCGGGCTTTGGTGCTGACACCCACCCGAGAGCTGGCCGACCAGGTGGCCAACAACGTCAAGACCTACGCCAAGCACACGCAATTGCGCAGCATGGTGGTGTTTGGCGGCATCGACATGAAGCCGCAGACGGCTGAGCTGAAAAAGGGCGTGGAGGTGCTGATCGCCACCCCGGGCCGCTTGCTTGACCACATCGAGGCCAAGAATTGCGTGTTGAACCAGGTGGAGTACGTGGTGCTGGACGAGGCCGACCGCATGCTCGACATCGGGTTTTTGCCCGATCTGCAGCGCATCCTCAGCTACCTGCCCAAGCAGCGCCAGACGCTGCTGTTCTCGGCCACCTTCTCGCCCGAGATCCGCAAGCTGGCGCAAAGCTATCTGCAAGACCCGATCACGGTCGAGGTGGCCCGGCCCAACGCCACCGCCACCAATGTTGAGCAGCGCTTTTACAGCGTGAATGAGGACGACAAGCGGGCGGTGGTGCACCAGTTGATCAAGACACGCGCGCTCACCCAGGCGCTGGTGTTTGTCAACTCCAAGCTGGGCGCGGCCCGGCTGGCGCGGTCATTTGAGCGCGAGGGCTTGAAGACCTCCGCGCTGCACGGTGACAAATCGCAAGACGAGCGGTTGAAGTCGCTTGACGCCTTCAAGCGCGGTGAGGTGGATGTGCTGGTGGCCACCGATGTGGCCGCGCGCGGGCTCGACATCGTCGATCTGCCGGCGGTCTTCAATTTTGATGTGCCGTACAACGCCGAAGACTATGTGCACCGCATCGGCCGCACCGGCCGGGCCGGCGCGTCGGGCCTGGCCGTCACGCTGGTGGACCGCGACGACGTGCGGCTGGTCGGTGACATTGAGCGGCTGATCAAGAAAAAGATCGAGCTGGAGCCGTTTGAGCTGGTTGATGACCGGCCGCGCCGTGCGCCTTACCGGGCGCGTGACGGTGGCGATGACCGGCCGGCGCGTGAGGCCGAGCGCCCGTACCCGCCCGTTCAGCGCAGCGCCTCCGAATTTGAGCGCAGCGCGGCCGAGCCCGACCGTGCGCCCCGCGATGTGGAGCGGTTTGCGCGTGAGCCCGAGCGCTACGCCCGCGAGACTGAGCGCCCACGCCGCAGCTTTGCGCCGGCGGCGGCACCGGCCGATCCGTTTTTTGACAAACCGTACGAGCCCACGGCGCTGTCGGCCGACAAGCCCGCCTGGGATCAAAAAGTGGCCGCTGCCGCCCCCGCGCGTGGCCTATCACCCAATATCCGCAGCAAGCGCAAAGTGGCGTCGCTGCTGGGCGGCGGCAAGCTCTGATCGGTCTTGGCTTGCCGGCAGGGCGCTGAATCCGGGCCTGGCCGGCGGCGTTCAATCCGCCAAAACAGCCGGCCAGAACAGCCCGCCGGAACAGCCCGCCGGAACAGCCCGGCAGTTCAGCCCGCCAGACGCATCGGCCCGATCAGCCGGCCAGCCACAAAAATACCGCCGGCAGGCGCCCTCCCAGCGCGGCGCCCGGCGCCGACCGCCACTGCTGCACCGTGCGGCTGTCGATGCGGCAACCCGGCAGCGTGAGCCCGCAGGACACGCTCAGCCGGGTGCCGGGCTGCAAATGCTCGATCAGCGCGCCCAAAAGCGCGTCGTTGCGGTACGGCGTCTCGATCACGATCTGCGTCTGGCCCAGGCGGCGCGACAGCGCCTCCAGATCGCGGATGCGGGCGGCACGGGCACCGGCGTCCACCGGCAGGTAGCCGACAAACGCAAAACTCTGGCCGTTCAATCCGCTGGCCGCAAGCGCCAGCAGCAGGCTGCTGGGGCCGGCCAACACCTGCACCGCGATGCCCGCAGCGTGCGCGGCCTGCACCAGCGCGGCACCGGGGTCAGCCACACCGGGCAGGCCGGCTTCTGACAGCAAACCCACGTCATGGCCGGCCAGCGCGGGCGCCAACAGCGGTTTCAGGTCGGCCGCGCCCGGCCCGCCGCGCCCCGCCGCCCCGCCTTTTGGCGGCCGGGGCAGCTCGGTGATCTGGATTTGTTGCAGCGGCAAAGCCAGCGGTACCAGACGGTCCACCCGCTTCAGCAGCGCCCGGGTGGTCTTGGCGTTTTCGACCACCCAGTAAGCCAGCCCGGCCGCCTTGTTGATCACCGCTTGCGGCAGCACGTGGCGCAGGTCCACCTCGTGGTCGGTGCCCAGGTCTAGCGTGTTGGGCACCAGTATCAGATTGCCCATCAAACTGCCTACCAATTTGCCCGCCAACGGGCTTTGGGTGGCGGTCACGCCGGCAGCGCCAGCACATCGATGCCCACCGCGCGCAGCAAGGCGCAGGTGCGGATCAGCGGCAGGCCGATCAGCGCGGTCGGGTCGTCGCTGTCGATGGCGTCCAGCAGCGCAATGCCCAGCGTCTCGCATTTGGCGCTGCCGGCGCAGTCGTAGGGCGTCTCGGTGCGCAGGTAGTGCTCGATCTCCTCGTCGCCCAGCGGCCTGAAGCGCACCGTCACCGGCACGGTGCACACCTGGGCAAAACCGGTGTCGGCGCGCACCACGGCCACCGCGCTGTAAAACACCACGCTGCGCCCACGCAGCGCGCGCAACTGGGCCACGGCGCGGGCGTGGCTGCCTGGCTTGCCCAGGGCCACGCCGTCCAGATCGGCCACCTGGTCGGCACCGATCACCACGGCGTCGGGGTGCAATCGAGCCACGGCCTGGGCTTTGTCCAGCGCCAGCCGGTGGGCCAGGTGGGCGGGCTGCTCACCCGGCCGGGCGGTCTCGTCCACCGGCGGCGCTTGCACCTCAAACGGCCAGCGCAGGCGCTGCAGCAACTCACGCCGGTAGGGCGAGGTGGAGGCCAGGATCAGCCGCGTTTTAGGTGGCGGGCCGGTGGGCGTTTCAGTCAGCAGCATGGCCCGGATTGTCCCATCGGGCCACCGTACACTGGCCCGATGAGATCCTCGCGACACGATCCGCTGCGGCTGGACATGGCCGCTTTTGCCGCTGACGGCGCCGTGCTGTCGGGCCACTGGCCGGGGCCTACCCTGGCCCGGCTGGCCGAGTTGCAAACCCCGCCGCAGGACATGGGCCCGCCCGACGTGGCCTGGCAGGCCCGGGGCGAGCGCCGCCCGGCCGCCGGTGAGCCTGAGCTGTGGCTGGCGCTAACCGCCGACGCCCCCGTCTGGCTGACTTGCCAGCGCTGCCTGCAACCGATGAAAGAGCCGCTGGTGCTGGATCGGCGGCTGCGCTTTGTGCACGGTGAGTCACAGGCCGAGGCGATGGACGCCGAATCAGAGGACGACGTGCTGGCACTCGGCCGCTGGCTGGACCTGCGTGAGCTGGTGGAGGACGAGCTGCTGCTGGCCCTGCCGCTGGTGCCGCGTCACGCCGTCTGCCCACAGCCGCTGCCGGTGGACGTGCGGCTTGAGCCCGAGTCGGGCGACGGGTTCGACGGCGGGCTGGCTGCCGACGCGAGCCCCGAGCCCGATCCCGCTGACGAAAAACCCAACCCGTTTGCTGCGTTGCTGGCGCTCAAGTCGGGTGGCGGCCCGTCGGGCGGTGGGTCAAGCGGTGAGTCGAGCGGTGGGTCAAGCGGCGAGGCGGGCGGCGGGGCGGGCTGAGCGGCCCGTGTCGGCCGGCCTTGCTGCTTGGCTGGGCCCCAAAGTGCTACACTCATAGGCTTTCCCTGGTGGCAATGCGGTTCGCGTTTGCCGCCACAGTTTTTTGCAGGGTGCCTGGCTGGCGGCGGTTTGAACCCCGGCGCACCCCCGACCGATCAGGAGAATTTCATGGCCGTTCAACAGAACAAGAAGTCGCCGTCCAAGCGCGGCATGCACCGCTCGCACAATGCGCTGGTGAGCCCGGGCCTCGGCATCGAGCCCACCACCGG
>JANMKO010000331.1:0-3707 GCA_031372085.1 Betaproteobacteria bacterium | reverse complement strand
CGCAGGTCAATGAAGATCACGCCGCCGTGGTCGCGGCGGCGGTGGGCCCAGCCCATCAGGGTGACGGTCTGGCCCAGCAGGGCTTCGCTGACCAGGCCGCAATAAGTGGTTCTCATGGCAAGACTCCGTACTTGTCGTGTTCAGTGGGGGCGCGCTGCCGGTGGCACGCGCGCAGATTCAAGACGATCGGCTGTCAAGACGACCCGGTGGCGCGACCGGGGCTGTGCTGCACAGCCCTCAGGACCAGACGCTTTGCACCGGCCAGCGCCCGGCCCCGTCAATTTCGGGCCACGGCCGGCAGCGGTGCCGGCGGTGCGGGCGGCGGCGCAGGGGGCGGCGGCACCACCACGCCCATCGAGATGATGTACTTCAGCGCCTGGTCCACGCTCATGTGCAGCGGGCGCACATTGGCCCGCGGCACGATCAAGAAAAACCCCGACGTGGGGTTGGGCGTGGTGGGCACGTACAGGCTCAGATGCTCGCCGTCCAGGTGCGCCTGCACCTCACCACCCGGCTTGCCGGTGACAAACGCAATCGTCCAGGCGCCGGCATGCGGGTACTGCACCAGCACCGCCTCACGGAAGGCATTGCCGCTGCTTGAAAACAGCGTGTCCGACACTTGCTTGACAGAGCTGTAGATGGCGTTGACGATGGGGATGCGCGACATCGCGCGGTCCCACTGGCGCAGCCACCACTGGCCGAAGATGTTGGTCACGAACACACCGGTGACCAGCATCATCGTCACCATCACCAGCAGGCTCAGGCCCGGAATGTGGCGCAGTGACTCGATGAACGCATCGGCACCGGCCGGCAGCACCGCCTGGCTGATGATCAGCAGCCACGAGAACATGGCGTCGGTCAGCCCCAGCAGCCACAGCAGCACCCAGATGGTGATGGCCAGTGGCAGCCAGACCAGCAGGCCGGCGATGATGTACTTTCTCACGCGATGGGCTTTCTTGACGGGGGCATTCTTGACAGGGGCTGACAGGCCGGCCAGACGGCCCGGCTCACACGCTGGGGGTGGCAGCGGCCGGGCCGGCGCTGCCTTTGCCCGCTGCCGGTGCCGCCGCCGGTGCGGGGGCGGCCGGCGCGCCGGGCTTGTCGGCGCTGGCGGGTTTGTCGGCGGGGGCGGTTTTGTCGGCGGCGGTGGCTTTATCGGCAGCGGCCGGCGCGTCACCGCCAGCTGCCGGGGCGTCACCGTCTTTGGCCGGCGCCGCTGGCGCCGCGCCCGAGCTCTTGAAATCGGTGGCATACCAGCCCGAGCCCTTGAGCTGGAAGCCGGCCGCCGTCACCTGCTTGGTAAACGCCTCGGCGCCGCAGGCCGGGCAGGTGTGCAGTTGCGGATCAGACATCTTCTGCAACACGTCCTTCGCGTGGCCGCAAGTCGAGCAGCGATAGGCGTAAATCGGCATGGCAGAACCCTTGACCAAAAACCGCTGATTGTATGGGCCGCTGCCCTCAGGCTTTGCCGCCGGCCAAGCGGTGGTGCGTGCCGTGCCGGTTGGCCACCGCTTGCGGCGCCAGTGAGCCGCCCACCATGCCCAGCGCCGCCAGCAAAAACCCGCCCAGTTGGGCCGGAAACAGCGCACCCGCCGGTGTGGCCAGCAGCAGCAGCCAGCCCAGCAGGCCCAGTGTTATCGACAGCACCGCCCCCTGCGTGGTGGCGCGTGGCCAGTACAGGCCCGCCACCAGCGGCACAAACGCCCCCACCAAAGTGACCTGGTAGGCGCCCGAGACCATGTCGTAGATCGGCGTGCCCTGCAACGCGATGGCGTAAGCACAGACGATGACGCTGAACACCAGCACCGCAATGCGCATCGTGCGCAGCTCTTGCCGGTCACTGATGCGCGGATAAAACTGGCGCCAGATGTTCTCGACAAAGGTGACCGACGGCGCCAGCAAGGTGGCCGACGCGGTGCTTTTGAGCGCCGACAGCAGCGCGCCAAAAAACAGCACCTGCATGACAAACGGCATCTTTTGCATCACCAGCAGCGGGATCACTTTTTGCGGATCGTCCTTGATCAGCGTGGCGGCGGCCTCGGGCATGACGATCAGCGCGCTGACGATGATGAACATTGGCACAAAGGCGAACAGGATGTAGCAGACGCCGCCGATGACCGGGCCTTTGGTGGCCGCGCCCACGCTGTTGGCCGACATCACGCGCTGGAACACGTCTTGTTGCGGGATCGAGCCCAGCATGATGGTCATCGCCGAGGCGATGAAAAACGCGATCTCCTTGAAGCCGGGCTCGGGCAAAAACTTGAACAGGTCTTTGCTGGCGGCCAGCGCCAGCACCTTGTCGGCGCCACCGGCCAGGTTGCCGGCAAACACCGCGATGATCGACAAACCCACCACCAAAATGATCATCTGGATGAAGTCGGTGACGGCCACCGACCACATGCCGCCAAACAGCGTGTAGGCCAGGATCGACACGGTGCCGATCACCATGCCGAGCGGCGGTGAGATCGCGCCGTCTGACAACAGGTTGAACACCAGCCCGAGGGCCGTCACCTGGGCCGAGACCCAACCGAGGTAGCTCAGGATGATGATCAGCGAGCACACCACCTCCACCAACCGGCCGTAGCGCTCTCGGTAGTAGTCGCTGATGGTCAGCAGCGTCATCCGGTACAACTTGGCGGCGAAGAACAACCCGACCAGGATCAGGCAGGTGCCGGCGCCAAACGGGTCTTCGACCACGCCGTTCAGCCCGCCCTGCACAAATTTGGCCGGGATGCCCAGCACCGTTTCTGCGCCAAACCAGGTGGCAAAGGTGGTGGTGATGATCATCACCAACGGCAGGTGGCGGCCGGCAATGGCAAAGTCAGCGGTGTTCTTGACGCGCCGCGCCGCCCACAGGCCGATGGCGATGGTGACCAGCAAATACAGGATGACGAGGGTCAGCAGCATGGTCTGGCGCGGCTCCGCAGCGGTGTTGGGGGGGCCGCCTGATGGCAGCCGCCGGCATTATCAAACGGCCCTGGGCGCCTGATCGCAGCCTGTCAACAAGCAATCCTCAGGCCGGCCAGTGCTGCATCAGCTGGGTGACGAGCAGGCCCACCACAAAACCCAGCGCGCCATACAGCAGGGCTTGCAGCAGGCGGTTGGTGCGGCGCTGCTCGGCCAGCAGGGCCAGCGTGGCGGCATCGGGCTGGCGCCCGCGCAGCAATGCCTGGTGCACCAGCCGGGGCAGCTCAGGCAGCAACTGGGCGTAGCGCGGTGCTTCGTTCTTCAGCCGCTCCACCAGCCCGGCCCAGCCCACCTGGCGGTGCATCCAGGTCTCGAGAAACGGTTTGGCGGTGTTCCACAAATCAAGCTCGGGGTCGAGCTGGCGGCCCAGGCCCTCGATATTGAGCAGG
This sequence comes from Betaproteobacteria bacterium, assembly GCA_031372085.1. Lineage (GTDB taxonomy): Bacteria > Pseudomonadota > Gammaproteobacteria > Burkholderiales > Burkholderiaceae_C > Pseudaquabacterium. Next base: position 351 of record JANMKO010000331.1, on the reverse strand, counting down.
GTTTTTTGCAACAGCACCAGTTGCGGTTGGATCTCCACATTGAAGCGGCGTGAGGTCTGGAACAGCCGCATCAACACCTGGCCGAGAGAAATATCCTTCAGCGGCCGGTCAAAGTGCGGCTCACAGACCGCCCGGATAGCGCCCTCCAGTGAATCCACCCGGGTATCGGCCGGCACCCAGCCGGATTCAACATGCAGCTCGGCAACCCGTTTGTAGTCGCGTTTGAAGAAGGCCAGGAAGTTCTGCGCCAGATACTCTTTGTCCCAATCGGTGAGGGTGCCGACGATGCCAAAATCGAGCGCGATGTAGCGCCCAAAACTGTGCGGCGCCAAACTCACCTGGATATTGCCG